>JBKPJS010000627.1:0-2687 GCA_046730815.1 Acidobacteriota bacterium | reverse complement strand
CCTTTCATTTCTGTGGTTGCTCCCGGTCGAGGACTCGAACCTGGTTTGGCGGACAATCTCCGACCACTGCTAACGCAGGATTATCCGCGGTATGAAGTGCTGTTTGTTTTCGACACGGCAGATGATCCGGCGGTTCAGGTTGTCGAACAGATAATTAGCCGCGGATTTTCACGGATGGCGAGAACGATCATCGCTGGTCCAGCGACGGACAGCGGACAGAAGGTCCACAACCTGCGCGTGGCTGTGACTCAGCTCGACCCGCAATCAGAAGTGCTGGTGTTTGTTGATACGGACGCGCGTCCAGCGAAGGGATGGCTCAGGAAACTGGTCGCCCCCCTCGCAGACGAGACGCTTGGCGCTTCAAGCGGTTATCGCTGGTTTGTTCCCGTTAACGGTGGCATCGCGTCGCGACTGCGAGAGGTTTGGAATGCCTCAATCGCTTCTGCATTGGGCAGAGATACAACAAAGAACTTCTGCTGGGGTGGCTCGACTGCAATTCGGCGCGCGACGTTCACGCGTCTGAACGTCAATGAGCGTTGGCGCGGTTCTGTGTCTGACGACTTCACAATCACTCATATTCTTAAAGAAGCAAAACTCCCGATTCATTTCACACCGAATTGTTTGGTTCCCTCAGTCGGCGACTGCGACTTCCACGAATTGATCGAATTCACCTCACGCCAGATTAAAATCACTCGCGTCTACGCATCACATCTTTGGGTTCCGTTACTCCTCGGCTCCGCGCTCTTCGTCCTCGCCTTCTTCGGCGGCCTCATTCTGATCGGCTTTCATCCGCGTTCATCTGCGGCTTATGCCTTTCCGTTAATCATCTTCGCACTCGGTGCTGCCAAATCTTTCATCCGCTTCCGTGCGGTTTCCAGTGTTCTCCGAACATCACGCCGCGATCTCCCGGCGCACATCTTCCTCTGGCCGTTCGCTTCGTTGCTTTATCTTTACAACTGCATCGTTGCGGGATTCTCGCGGCGGATCAAATGGCGTGGCATTACCTATGAATTGAAATCACGTACCGAAGCTGTCATTATCTCGCGCGAGCCTCAATGACCAACAAAGCCGTCCAGTTTGTGCAGCTACTACGATCGTCGAATCGCGAAAAGCGTCTCGGCACGGTCATTCTGTTTGTCACTTCGCGCTGCAACGCGTTTTGCCAGACGTGCTTTTATCACGCCGAGTTGAACCAGCCGGGCGACCTGACGTTCGCGCAGATCGAAAAAGTTTCGCGAACGATGCCGGCGATAACCGACCTCTGGCTTTCCGGCGGCGAGCCGACCCTGCGACGCGATCTTTCAAACATCATCGACCTCTTTGTCTCGAAGAATGGTGTCAACCGGATCATTATTCCCACCAATGGTCTAATCAAGTCGCGGGTTTATGAAGTGGTTGATCGCGCGCTTGGCAACAATCCAACAATCGATCTTTACTTGAACATCGCCCTGGATGGCTACGGCGAGACTCACGATCGCATCCGCGGCGTTCCCGGCAACTGGGAAAAGGCGCTCGACTGCATTGAGTCGCTTTATCCGCTGAAGGAGAAGTACACAGATCGTTTTCGTCTAAACGTGAATACAGTTGTCTGCGCGGAAAACTATACCGAGATCGAGATGCTCTCGGAGTTCATGTGGAACAAATACCGGCTTGACGGCCAGTACTTCAACATCATTCGCGGTGAAACACTCGTGGGCGAACAGATCAAGCAAGTGCCGCCGGAAGTTTTACCGGAGATGTACGCGCATGTCTCGAAGCTGACGAAGCGCTATGGCGATCGCATGTTTGCCGGCGACGACACAAGCAAGCGCTTCGTGAAGAATGCCGTATACGCGGGCGCGATCATCACTCACTACCGCACGCAGCACGCAAACTTTCAGCAACCAACTCCGTGGCCCTTTCCGTGTACGGCAGGCGAGACGGCGGTAGTCATCGATTACAACGGCGACGTGCGCGCCTGTGAGTTGCGCGAGAAGTTTGCGACACTCGCTGACTTCGATTACGACTTCGGTGCGTTGTGGGCGGCCAATGAGCGGCAAGCGGAACTTGCTGCAATCGATGGGGGAAAGGCCTGCTGGTGCACTCACGTCTGTTTCATTCATGACTCCATGCGCCATTCGCGTCGGGCTCTTTACGAAATTCCGAAAAACTACCTGACACGCGAAAGTTGGTGAGTCGTGTCGAAAACAGACGATCAAGACGAGAATCGAAAGAGTGGTTTCGCATATGCCGCAGCCATCACGCTGTTTGCGTCGGTCGCTTCCTTCTGCGCGTTGGGATGGTTTTTAGATAAATGGTTAGGCACCGATCCGTGGCTCCTGATCGGTGGCATCGTTCTCGGCTCCGCCGCTGGACTGTTCGAATTCGTCCGCCTGAGCTCAAAGACTTATTAGCCACGGATTACACGATTAAATCCGCGGCCTAACTCGACAAGTCACTAAAATCCCAGTTAAAATCAGCGGCTTCGCACATGCACGACTCCATCAACACGAGGGTGTTTCGGACTATGGTCGCCACGACTGCGCTCGCGGTCTTCGTTTCCGCGTTCCTCGCTCCGTGGCGTGTAACGACCGGTCTGCTCGTTGGCGGTCTGCTGGCGCTCTTAAGCCATAGCTGGTTGAAGAACTCAGCCGCCGCTGCAATTCACCTGTCAACCATCGGCGGCAGACCGCAACTGAGGCTCGCAC
>JBKPJS010000626.1:0-1249 GCA_046730815.1 Acidobacteriota bacterium | reverse complement strand
AGGTGAAGCAAACGAGTTCCGGGCCGGCTGTGCTCCGCAATGTAGAACGGCCAGAACTCTGAAAAAGATTTGTAGCGCTCCTGTGTCATGAAAACAGTTGACAGGATTTCAGGATTTCCAAGATTAGCAGGATAAAATCCTGTAATCCTGTTCAATCCTGAAAATCCTGTCCAAGGTTTTCTTCGACGTGCTCGACGCGGCTCATGCCGATCAAAGCGGTCGTGATTCCCGGGGTCGAACGAACGAACTGGATCGCAGCTTCCGGCTCAATGCGACCCTGCAACAGTGACGCACTCGCCACCACCGTTACGCCCAACCGTTGCGCTTCCTCGATTACTGAAATCCCCTCAGTCATCGCGAGATTGAACGGCAGTTGAATGAAATGAAACCCATGATTATCGCCGCCCACGCCACGCGCTAAATCAACCATCCGTGCGAGCGAATGGTGCTCGCGCGACTCCGCCGCCACACGAAACCCATTCCAGGTTGCAACGCCATAATGCGCCAGCTTCCCTTCACGACGATTTTGCTCGAGACGTTCAAACGCCAGCCTGAGACGCGAATAAAACTCCGTCTGGGAAACGTGGCCTAACTGCGATTCGGGATTGTGAATGTAATAGACGTCGACACACTCAATCGCCATGTTGCGCAGCGATTGGTCGAGCTGGTTTTGCAGGTAAGCCGGAGTCATGCAATGACTGCCACCGACGATATCTTCAAAGGAAGCAATACCTGGCTTGACGAAAGTCTCGTTCACATACTCGCGCACATTTCGCGGCGGCGCCACATCGAAAGGGAGATAGCCGCCTTTCGTGCAGATAACGAGTTCTTCGCGCGCGAAGCCGTGCTCGGTTGCGAGAATTGTTAAAGCGCGGCCGATCGAGCGTTCGCTTCTCTGGAAACGGTAGTTCGCGGCGGTATCGACGACGTTGCAACCAAGCTGCACCGCTCGAACGACGGCGTTCGTGTAGTTCCAATCAGTTTCGTCGTCGGGATTGCCGAGATACGTGCCGATGCCAATGGATGAGAGGACGAGGCCTTGTTGCTCGCGGAAGTGGTTCTTCGCGACGCGGCCTGCGAACCGTTCACGATAGCGGTCAGTGCCTTCAGTTGTGGCGCGATTCATAGGCATATTTTGCGGGAATGTTAGCACGGGTTCAATTTAAGCCGCAGATGAACGCAGATTGGATCTGCGTTCATCCGCGTTCATCTGCGGCTTAAATATGTTAGTTTGTGAATACAATGTCAT
>JBKPJS010000625.1:0-4631 GCA_046730815.1 Acidobacteriota bacterium | reverse complement strand
TCGGGTTTCGAATCTCGTGGCCAGTCGTCTTCTTTGAAGGCACTCTTGAGAAACTCGGCAGCAGTAACCTTCATCGGGTAATTATTGTAGGGGCGGCCCTCGGTGGCCGCCCGTTGTGGTGTTGAGGTCGTAAACGGGTGGCCACGGCGGAGGGCCTCCTACAGTTAGTTCCCCGCGGCTGCGGCCTGGGCGGCAGCGCGTTGCTGGTACAGCGCGATCAGCTTCTGCATGCGGTCCCTGATGGTCGCCAGCTTAATCTCGTAATCGGGACATTCTTTAACAACTTTTTCAAGGTGCGCCAGAAAGTTTGGATTCCCCATATCTTCGCGCAGTGCTGGAAGGAAAGGCTCCAACTTGGCATAAACGAAGAGGTGCTCGCCATTGGCATCATTAAACATTTGCGGGTCGATGGCGCCATTGTTGACGAGCGAGCAGGCCATGTCCCAGTAGGAGATCACCATGCGATAAAGACCGCTTCTATCGCTGGTTAATACATCTATAAAATCTTCTCTGCCTTGAGGGTTGAAGGTAAAAAACCATTGGCGAGCTTCGCGCATGGTCTTTTCGCGGCGAAGATCGTAAAGCTTCAGGATCAATTCTGCATCATGATGTTTACTCATTTATTGTTCTCCTAAGGTAAGTTCGGGCAGTAATCCACAGATTACACAGATGCTTAAAGAAATCTGCGTAATCTGTGGATTGTATTAGCTAGTTTGAATTCCTTGTGAAGGCTGCTCGGTTGTCCACAGTGGCGGACCTTCGTCGGTGGCGGCCTGTGTCGGGCACGAGTCTTCGAGCGCGAGCGACAACACTTCATCAATCGTCTCTACGAGATGAATGCAGAGCACGTTGCGAACTTCCTCGGGCACTTCAATCAGATCCTTTTCATTGTCCTTCGGCAGAATGATCGTGTCGATGCCGAAGCGATGCGCAGCCAGCAACTTATCTTTCACGCCACCAATGGGAAGCACCTTGCCGCGCAAAGTGATCTCTCCGGTCATGGCCACGTTCTTCCTGACGGGGACTCGAGCCAGTGCCGAAGCCATCGCCGTCGCCATCGTGATACCGGCAGAAGGTCCATCTTTCGGGATAGCGCCTTCCGGAATATGAATGTGCAGGTCGCGCTTGCGAATGAAGTCGAGACTCATGCCGAGACGTTCTGCCCGGGCGCGGATGCAAGTCAACGCGGCCTGCGCCGACTCCTGCATCACGTCGCCGAGTTTTCCGGTGAGCGTCACGCCACCACGGCCCTTGACCAGGGTTGCTTCGATCTGAAGAACTTCGCCACCGATTTCAGTCCACGCCAGTCCGGTAGCGAGTCCGATTTCACTGTTAGCCGCGACGGCTTGCTGGCGAAACTTGATCGGACCGAGCATCTCGCGAACGCGTTCGCCATCGACCATCACTTTCGCGTTTTCATCCGGCTGTGCAGAAACGAACTTACGCGCAAGTTTGCGGCAGCACGATCCGATTTCGCGTTCGAGATTGCGAACGCCGGCCTCGCGAGTGTAGTGACGAATAATTTCCAGAATGCCTTCGTCAGCGAAGTCGAACTGTTCCACCTTCAGGCCATTGGCTTCGGCCTGCTTCGGTACCAGATGGCGTCTGGCGATCTCGAGTTTCTCTCGTTCGGTGTAGCCTGACAGCCTGAGTATTTCGAGACGGTCTTGAAGTGCTGGTGGAATCGTGTGGAGGACGTTAGCGGTAGCGATGAAAAATACTTTAGAGAGATCGTATTCAACGTCGAGGTAGTGGTCCTGGAACGTATGGTTCTGTTCCGGGTCGAGCACCTCGAGCAGTGCCGCGCTCGGATCGCCGCGGAAGTCTGCGCCTAACTTGTCCACCTCATCCAACAACAGCACCGGATTCACCGCGCCGGCCTTTTTCATCATCTGGATGATCTGTCCGGGCAGGGCGCCGATGTAGGTACGGCGATGACCACGAATCTCCGCCTCATCACGCACGCCGCCTAACGAAAGCCGAACGAACTTGCGTCCGGTTGCCCGCGCAATCGATTTGCCAAGACTGGTTTTGCCAACTCCCGGAGGACCGACGAAACACAGAATCGAGCCCTTCGGATTTTTTACAAGCTGGCGCACCGCAAGATACTCGAGAATACGTTCCTTGATCTTCTCTAGACCAAAGTGATCTTCGTTCAGTACCTCTTCGGCTTTGGTGAGATCCTTGATCTCTTTCGATTTCTGTTTCCATGGCACGCTGATCAGCCAGTCGATATATGTTCGAGAGACTGTTCCTTCAGCAGACATTGGCGGCATGGCTTCGAGGCGGTGCAGTTCCTGCATCGCTTTTTCTTTGGCCTCATCGGTCATGCCGGCTTCTTCAATCTTCTTCTTCAGCTCTTCGAGCTCTGCCTTCTCGTCTTTGCGGCCAAGCTCCTTGTGGATCGCCTTGATCTGCTCGTTGAGGTAGTACTCTTTCTGGGCTTTTTCCATCTGTCGCTTGACGCGAGTTTGAATCGTGCGATCGAGTTGTCGTTTCTCGATCTCAGTTTCCAGCAACTCGATCAATCGTTGCAGACGCGCTTGAGTGGAAAAGATCTCGAGCAGTCCTTGCTTATCTTCGACTGAGATTCTCAGTTGCGATGCAAGAGCGTCGGCGAGATGCGAAGGTTCCTGATTGCGAAGCGCGGTTTGCAGTGCGTCAGTTTGCGTGTCAGGCGCGAGCCGCAGGTGCTGCTCGACAAGTTGACCGACTTTTTGAATCAACGCGTCGAGGCGTGTGCCTTCTTCGTTGACGACCGGCGCGCGGCGCACGAGCGCCATGAACGCCCCATCGGTATTTTCAACCCGCACAGTGGTGGCGCGTTCGCGACCTTCTACGACCACCTTGATCTGGCCATTTTCCTGTTTCTGCGACTGGAGAATGCGGCCGAGTGTGCCAATGCCGTAAATCTGTTCGGGGTTGGGTTCGTCAACAGTGGCGTCGTGCTGAGTGGCAAGAAAGATCGTGCGGTCAGTAGCCAGGGCCTGTTCGAGTGCTCGCACCGACCCGGAACGACCGATTTTGAAGGCCACTTTTGTAAAGGGGAATATCACGACGTCGCGGATTGGCACCATGGGGTACCAGGCTACGTCGGCGGGGGTTCTATCTGAATATTCTTCCATGTTCAATAACTCTATCTGAGAAAGAGGCCTAATTGTAAAACATTTCCTGCGGGTGCGCTATCGGTTCATGTTTTGCCACAAACGGGGCACAAAGAAGCACAAAATGTTAGCGGAAGTTATTTTGTGGGTTTTGTGCTTTTTTGTGGCTTCAAGACTTTGAGGCCTAAGCGGCGGCGCCGTCGATTCCGGTGAGACCTTCACCCGGAACTGCCCGACGACGTTCAACCATTTCGCTGGTTATTACGAATTCTTTGACGCGTTTCTGAGAGGGCAGGGTATACATGGCGTCAAGCAGCAGCTCTTCGAGGATCATCATCAGGCCGCGGGCGCCCACCTTCCTCTCGACGGCTTGCCGGGCAACCGCCTTGAGTGCATCCTCCGTAAACTTCAACTTGACGTTATCGAAGTCAAATTTCTTCTGGTATTGCTTGACCAGAGCATTCTTGGGCTCTGTAAGGATCTTGATGAGCGCTCCTTCGTCGAGCTCGTGAAGCACGCCGCACACCGGCAATCGTCCGACAAACTCGGGGATCAATCCGAAACGGATGAGATCCTCAGGCTGCACCGCCGCCAGCGCTTCCGCATGACGATGGCTGCCTGACTTCACTTCGGCATGGAACCCGAGCGACTTGTTGCGCAATCTGCGTTCAATAACTTTCTCCAGTCCGACGAAAGCGCCACCACACAAGAAAAGAATGTTGGTTGTATCGACCGGAAAGAACTCCTGGTGAGGATGTTTGCGGCCTCCCTGCGGCGGAACGTTTGCGACAGTTCCTTCGAGGATCTTCAAGAGCGCTTGCTGCACTCCCTCGCCAGACACGTCGCGGGTGATCGACGGGTTCTCATCCTTGCGGCAAATCTTATCGACCTCGTCGATATAAATAATGCCCTGTTGCGCGCGTTCGACGTCGCCGTTGGCTGCTTGCAGCAGTTTGAGAATGATGTTCTCGACGTCTTCACCGACGTATCCGGCTTCAGTGAGCGTCGTGGCATCGACGATGGTGAAGGGAACGCTCAACATGCGCGCGAGCGTTTGTGCCAGCAACGTCTTTCCGGTTCCGGTCGGCCCGATCAGAAGAATGTTGGCTTTCTGGATTTCAACGTCGGAACGCCGGCGGCCGAGTTCAATCCGTTTGTAATGCTGATAGACGGCGACGGCCAGGCGCTTCTTGGTTTCCTCCTGGCCGATAACGTATTCGTCTAAAAAGTTCTTAATCTCTCCGGGCTTCGGAAGTGGCGGGCGTGTGGCTACGGACTCTGCCTGCTGATCGTCAGTGATAATCTCGTTGCAGATGTCGATGCATTCGTTGCAAATGTAAACAGTCGGTCCGGCAATCAGCTTCTTGACTTCGTTCTGTGACTTGCCGCAGAACGAGCAGCGCAGAGTATCATCGGTTCGTCTCACCATATTCTAGGGATGAAGCTCCTTTGGGGGAATTGCGCTGTCTACTCTCGGTGCGCGATGACCTCGTCTATTAAACCATATTCCTTGGCCTGCATGGCAGA
>JBKPJS010000624.1:0-3437 GCA_046730815.1 Acidobacteriota bacterium | reverse complement strand
ATGGTTCGCTGAATGAAACACAGATGAACACGGATTTTTTACAGATCAGATCATATTTAAATCCGCGTCATCTGTGGCTGAATATTATTAAATAAATGAAAGCCAAACGCTGGATCGTGCGAGAGCATGATGCCGAAAGGGCCGCCTCACTGGCACGCGTTCTGGGTGTCTCACCAACTCTGGCTGCTCTTCTCATAACCCGTGGATACGCCGACGAGCGCGCTGCGCGCGTCTTCCTTTCCCCAACTTACGATCAGCTTCACGAGCCTTATGCCATGCGCGGCATGCAAGAGGCCGTCGCTCGTTTACAAAAAGCAATCAACACTGGCGAGCGTGTGCTTATCTATGGCGATTACGATGTCGACGGCACAACCGGAACCGCAATCCTTTTGCGAGCACTTAAACTTCTTAACGCAAACGCCGGGTTTCATATCCCGCATCGCTTCACGGAAGGCTACGGTATTCAACAAGCGGCACTCGAGCAGGCAGTCGCCAATGGGTACACGTTGGTCGTCAGCGTCGATTGCGGCATTCGCGCTCACGAACCACTCTACTGGGCACGCAATAACGGCCTCGACGTGATCATCACCGATCACCATTTGCCGGATGAAAAAGAAGGCGCGCCACCCGCCTTTGCGGTGCTCAACCCAAATCAGGCCGGCTGTGAATATCCGGACAAGAACCTCGCCGGAGTCGGTGTCGCTTTTAAACTGGTTCATGCTTTGTTCCGAGAGCACGGACGAGAAGCGCAAGTCGCAGCGTTTATGAAAGTTGTCGCAATTGGAACAGTCGCCGACGTGGCGAAACTAATTGGAGAAAACCGCACGATCGTATCAATTGGCCTGAAGGATCTAGCGCGCGTGGCGAACCCCGGTTTGCGCGCTCTGATCGATGTTGCCGGTTGCGGAGACGGCAAGGGCATGACAGCATACGATCTCGGCTTTCGACTCGGGCCACGCATTAACGCCGCCGGCCGCATGGACGCAGCGCGCGCGGTGGTTGAGCTCTTTGATACGCGCGACTCGGATGAGGCACGGCGCCTGGCGAATCATCTCGATGCTCGCAACGAGGAACGCAAGACCGTTCAGCAACAGATCATCGATCTCGCGGTCGCCGAGTTAAAGGATCCAAAGGACTGTTTCGTCGCGGTGATTGCCGGTGAAGGCTGGCATCGCGGAGTGATCGGGATCGCGGCGTCAAAGATTGCTGAGCGACTTAATCGACCGTGCGTGGTCTTATCTGTTGACGGCGAGGTGGCCCACGGCTCGGGACGCAGCATCCAGGCGTATCACCTGTTGAATGGCTTGACCGCATGTTCGGATCTGTTTGAGAAGTTTGGCGGCCACTCGCATGCCGCTGGTATCACGATCCGGCCGGAACGAATCGACGAGTTTCGCCGTCGTTTGAATGAACATGCGGCAGGGTGTTTGACGCCTGAGGATCTGGAACCGTCAGTGAATATTGATCTGGAATTGCCGTCCGAGAGTGTGACGTTTCCTTTCGCTAGAGAGCTCCAGGCATTGGAGCCCTTTGGAGCAGGCAATCCGCGTCCGGTGTTTATGACGAAGAATTTGCGCTGCTTGTCGGAGCCAACTGTAATTAAGGACCGGCACTTGAAGCTGAGGCTCGCAGGTCCGCAAAACCGTCCGTTGGAAGCGGTTTGGTGGAATTGTATTGAGTCGCCGGGGCAAACTCCCGAGTTGAAGGGCAGCATCGAACTCGCCTACATGCTCGAGGCAAATGCCTGGAATGGCGAATATCGAATGCAATTAAATGTCGTTGATTTAATTTGTAGGGGCGGCACTCCGTGGCCGCCCGATTCAGCCGATGTGACGTAAGCGGGTGGCCACGGAGGGCCACCCCTACAAATGCTAGATGCAGGATCTGACCAACAAACGCGCGATTGCACTTGGCCTCCGGGCCAGGGTGCCGATGATTGCGCGCATCGTCGCGTTTGCGCTACTCGTGTCGGGGATCGCCGTCGTCGGAATCTCCTACTACAAGTTGCGCAATGTCGAGAAGTTCAAGGCGAAGTCGGAGAAGCCTGAACTCTCGAAGGAGGTCACAGGCGTTGTCGAGGGTTACGAGCGCCGCGTTACCAAAAACGATCGCTTGTACCTCCTGGTGAAAGCCTCCCGTGATGTCACCTTCTCCGATGATCATCACGAACTCGAAAACGTGAGCATTGCGATCTACCCACCTGAAGGTGAGACTCCCGATCAGATCTCCGCTATGCGTGGGATCTATCAACCCACGACCAACGTGCTTTCTTTCGAAGGCGACGTCAAAATCGAGACGAAAGACAAACTGAAAGTCAATACCGAGGCCCTTTCGTTTGATCAGAACAGCGGTGTGGCTCAAACCGATTCGCCGGTCACGTTTGAACGTGAAAACGTGTCGGGCTCGGCAACGGGCGCAGTAGTGGAACAGAAAGCCAAACGGTTGGAGTTGAAGAACAATGTGCAGTTGACGATCGCTCCTCAAGCATCGGCCGCCGCGAAATCACGTGCGCGCCAGGTCACGATCAAGTCGGCGCGAGGAACGTTCGAGCAGCAGTCACTGCAACTCACATTTTCCGGCGGTGCTACCGTTGAGCAGGAAAACGACATCCTGAGCGGTGAGAACCTGCACGCTTTTCTCAACCAGCAAGAGCATCTCGAGCGAGCTGAGATTAGGGGCAACTCCTACATGCGCGTGATGGATCCGGGGCATGCCGCGGAGGTCCACGCAGTCAACATGGACTTTTTCCTGGACAAGGACCAGCGGCTCGAACGCGCCACCGCTACAAACGACGTCACAGCGCGTACGCTCGACGGGGATGCTGACGTGCAGGTCACCGGCGGCAATTCGCTCGAAGTCACCTTCGAAGCACAGGGCGATACGAGTCTGCTGAAACAGATAAACGCCGGTGGCCGATCGGTAATCACGATGAGCGCGCCGAAGTCGAAGGCAAGCGATCCGCGCGCCGCGAATAAGCGCCTGAGTGCCGACTCCGTCAAACTCACCTGGCACAGTTCCGGACGCGATCTGGAAAAGGCCGAAGCCGCCGGTAATGCAGAGTTGTTTATCGAACCGGTGGTAAACAGCGCTCGCGCCGAACGAAAAAAACTGAATGCGCCACAGTTTGACTGCGATTTCTTTGAAGCCGGAAATCTGGCTCGCGCTTGCAAAGCGACTGGAGGTTCCAAAGCCGTTCTCGATCCGGTGCAGCCCGCGAAGGACCGTGGTACGCGCACGCTGACTTCGCAAAACATGACTGCGGTCTTTCTGAAAGACACGCAGGACATCGAACGCGTCGATGCACAAGGCGACGGCAAGTTTAATGAGAACGATCGAAATGGAATCGCGGCGAACGTCTCTTACGTCACGGCCGACGAGACTGTCAGGCTTCGCGGCGGTGATCCAACTGTCTGGGATTCACGCGGCCGTACGAAAGC
>JBKPJS010000623.1:0-13503 GCA_046730815.1 Acidobacteriota bacterium | reverse complement strand
CTTCGGTGCTCTGTTCAATTAATCCGACTGACCAGGGGCGACGCGCTTCGCTCTGCTCAGCGCTTGCCCCTGGCTACCATATTTCGCACCTTCGGTGCTCTGTTCAATTAATCCGACTGACCAGGGGCGACGCGCTTCGCTCTGCTCAGCGCTTGCCCCTGGCTACCATATTTCGCACTTTCAGTGCTCTGTTCAATTAATCCGACTGACCAGGGGCGACGCGCTTCGCTCTGCTCAGCGCTTGCCCCTGACCAGGGGCGACGCGCTTCGCTCTGCTCAGCGCTTGCCCCTGGCTACCATATTTCGCACCTTCGGTGCTTAAATGCAGACTTTTGAGGCAAAGCCCTCTCTCGCAGAGTGCCGTCTGGTTGACCTTACTTAATCGCGATTGGATTTACGATCGCTTGCACACCGCCTGTGATCCGAGCGGGGCCCAGCGTGAACAAAAATTCCCAAGCCTGGTCCTTTACCATCTCTTGGGTGTTGATGTTCTCGAGTATCTGAATGCCGTTGAGCGGAATAAGAATTTGGTGGACCTCAAAAATGCCGGCATCCTTTTCGAACGGAATCACCTCGAAGCTCCACGTGTCGGCGCCAATCATTGCCACTTCCAATGAAGCGAGATACTTCGCGCCATCGCGTCCGAGCCCAGGTGCAACCGAACCAAAGCGTTTATTGTCCTTACCGAGCAGCTTAAGCCAGCCTGTATAGAACAGCACCACGTCGCCCTTTTCAATCGCGCTGATGCCCTGCCGTTTCATCGCGCCTTCGATTTCCGGGCGGTTGAATGCCGTTCCTTCTTTGACGATGTCAGTGTTGAAATAACCTGCCATATCGAGCAGCACACCACGCGTCGCGACTGCCGGCACGTGCTCGACACCGAGTTTCTTCAGCCCATCAGTCATTGCGAAATCGGCGGCCTTGTTACAGTTGTAATAGAGATTGTCTATGCCGATATGCCCCAGGCCGTCAAGTTGGGAACCGATGCCTGACCATCCTGTAATCATGTCGTCGTTGTACGTGGTTTTGGTTGGGCCAAGCGTCCCGCCGGCTGCCTGAGTGGGCTGAACTACCGTGACTGCGAAAGTGCGCGGCGGGTAAGCGGGCGTGTCTTTATTCGTCTCGATTCCGAGTCGATAAGTTTTACCCTTCGTGACTAGCCTTGTTGCGGCGAGTGTCTTTGCCGGAGTGATAAGATTAATGTTGCCGATTTGATCGTCAGGACCAAACTTCGAAGCGGTCAAACAAGGCTTTTGCTGGGCAGATGCGCTAAAGGTGAAGACTACGACAACCGCACACAGCTTCGCCGCAGAGTTGATTCTCATGGTTCTCCTTTGAGCCTTACGAAGAGTTTGGATCAATCGCTATTTTTTAAGTCAAAAGGATTTCAGTCACAAGAAGCACAAAAAGCACAAAATAGTTTCCGCTGATTTTTGTGCTTTTTGTGCTTCTTTTGTGGCACTTGTCCAGCAAACCATCGGACCTTGAGGTAAAGCTGCAATGAACCCTGCCATCGATCAGATGAAAGCGAGTGATTGGGAGCAGGTCCGCTCGATCTATCTTGAAGGCATTGCTGGTGGGAACAGCACTTTCGAGACAGACGCTCCGTTGTGGGAGAAGTGGGATGAGGCGCATCTGCAAATCGCGCGAATCGTGGTGCGCGATGGAGACA
This sequence comes from Acidobacteriota bacterium, assembly GCA_046730815.1. GTDB lineage: Bacteria > Acidobacteriota > Blastocatellia > Pyrinomonadales > Pyrinomonadaceae > PSRF01. The sequence goes on along the minus strand of JBKPJS010000623.1, from coordinate 11,831 downwards.
GGATTCTCGGCTGGGCAGCGCTGAGTCCGGTGTCGAAGCGAAGCGTCTACCGCGGAGTTGCCGAGTTGACGGTAGCTGTGACGGAAAGCGCGAGAGGTCAGGGTGTTGGTCGCGCATTACTTGAAGCTCTGATCGACGAATCCGAGAGAAATGGTATTTGGACTCTCCAAGCCTCGATATTTCCGGAGAATACGGCAAGCGTAAAATTACATCTCCGGTGTGGCTTTCGCGAAGTCGGTCGGCGCGAGCGAATTGGAGCGCTGAACGGCGTCTGGCGCGACACGCTCCTCTTTGAACGTCGCAGTTAGGCCACAAAGAAGCACAAAATAGTTTCCGCTGATTGGCAGCGCCCGGTAAGTTTCATGCCCGACTTTGGCTCTTATTAATTGGAGCGAGCTTCAGGTGAAAAACATCGAGAGTATTGTCCGTAGGGCAGCGGATCCGAATAGTCCTTCGGCGGTTAGGCGCGAAGCGTTTGGCGAACTCGTCATTCGCTTCCAGGACATGGCGTTCGGTTGCGCCTTTGCCGTGCTGGGTGACGCCTATCTGGCACAGGACACAGCTCAGGAAGCGTTCGTCGTCGCGTGGCAAAAGCTCGCGCAGCTTCGCGAGCCTGCCGCATTTCCGGGGTGGTTCAAGCGCATCGTCTTAACGCAGTGCAACCGGTTGACGCGCTGCAAACGTTTGCAGATCTTGCCGCTCGAAGCTGGAGTTAATGCATCGACGACTGAACCTGGACCACATCTCTCTGTTGAAAGGCAGGAGCTTGTAACCAAAGTACTGCAAGCAATAAACGCACTCCCCGAAAATGAGCGCCTCGTGACGACGCTCTTTTACGTCGACGGATACACACAAGCCGACATTGGCGAGTTCCTGGAGGTGCCGGTATCGACCGTCAACAAGCGTCTGTATTCAGCACGGCAACGACTCAAAGGCAGCGTAGTCGAACTATTCAAGAGCGATCTGCAACAGCAACGCCCGTCGCGCGACACAAGTTTTTCAAACGAAGTGAATACGAAGTTACGTCCATTTCACGATCCCGATTGGCAGCCAGTTAGCGCGATCGCGTCAGCACGAGCTGGTGAAGACGTGCGCGGTCATGAGCTTTGGCTGAGTCGCCGGCAGAAGTTTGACGAGTCGCGTTACTTCCGCAGGCATTACGTCGTCGAAAACGGAAAGACGAAACAGATCATCGCGTATGGCGGGGTGGAGCAAAGTGTCTACTTGCCGAAGTATCGTCTTTTTCTCTTGAGCGATCCGCAGTGGCTCAAACGAGGCGTTGGGAATCTGTTGCTCGATCGACTCACGGCCGATTTGGCGGAAGCGAAGGCGATAACTATTTCGTGCCGACAATACGCGTCTGAGATCGAGCTTGTGAACCTGTTGAAGAGTCGCGGCTTTGAAGAGACTTCGCGAGTTCTCGATCTACGTCTCAAGGTAGACACGCCCAATGTCTCAGCATCAGTTAAACGAATCGAAGGTATTTCGATTTCCACGTTTGCGGAGGAACGTGTTCGCGATCCTCGATGTGTTGAAAAGCTTCATGAACTCACGACGCTACTCAGTCAGGACGATCCCGCACAGGGGCCGTTTGTCCCCCCGGCTTACAACGCACGTGAGGCGTTGATGTGGCTGGAAATGCCTTACGTACTTCCGGACGCACTATTCATTGCGAAGCATGGCGATGAGTACGTTGGAGTTTCGGATGTGAGTTTGTTTGAGGCTGTGCCCGGTGGTCTAACGCAAGGTTTCACCGGCGTTAAGCGCGAATACCGGCGGAGGGGATTAGCGACAGCGCTGAAGGCTCGCGGGATCCTCTACGCTCAGTCACACGGTTACCAGCTCATTCAAACTTTCAACAGGCCCGAGCAGTCGGCTATTCGCGCAATCAACGAGCAGCTTGGGTTTGAGTTGATGTTTGAGCACGTTGCGCTGGAGAAGTGTTTGAGAGAAGTAGTTTCCATTGATCCGCAGATTTACGACGACTTCGTGGGTCACTACCGCGATGAAAATCGTCCTGATCTGGAGATCGTTGCGCGTAACGAAGCTGGGAGGCTGACGATTGAATGCGTTGGGCAAAAAGTTGAGCTGTTTGCGACCTCGGATACGAGTTTCTTTGTTAAGCAGTTCTATGGGGAAGTTACTTTCACTCGAGACGAGCGAGGGAAAGTTGATTATTTGGATTTTGTCATGCGTGTTCCGAACTCGGATCCTTCTGATCCGCTTCACGCTAGAAAAGTTTGCTGAATCTTCTTTGCGCCTTTGCGTTGTCTTTGCGCCTTTGCGTGAAGAAACTTTTTCCGCAAAGGACGCAAAGGACGCAACTTAATCTGAAAGGGCTAACGACATTATGCGCCTAACCACTCTCATGTGTGTCTTGGTTGTCGCTGGCATCATCGCGGTTCAAACTTCGCGCGCGCAACAACAAACTGCCGAACAGAAATACAAGAACATACAGATCTTTAAAGGACTCCCCGCTACGCAGTTGGATCCAACGATGGCTTTCATCTCCGGCTCGCTGGGCGTGAGATGCAATTATTGCCATGTCCCGAACCAGTTTGATAAGGACGACAAGCCAACAAAACTCGCCGCGCGGCGCATGATTCAAATGGTGTTTGACATCAACAAGGGCAGCTTCAACGGTCAGGGCGCGGTTAGCTGTTTCACCTGTCACCGCGGCAAACCCACTCCGGTATCAGTTCCTGTCATGGGCCAAAACCTTTGGGCCCCGAGCTCACCAACGCCAACACCCGAACCGCTCCCGGCAGTTAAACAGATTCTCGATCGTTACGTGCAGGCCCTCGGCGGTGCAGAGGCACTCACGAAGATAACGAGCCGTGTCGCAAAAGGCTCTCGCATTGGCGCCGATAACGTGCTCGTTCCCGAAGAGGTCTATCAAAAAGCGCCGGACAAACTGTTGACAGTTACGAGTTATCCGCAGGTCGTCTTCAGCAATGGCTTTAACGGCAAAGCCGGTTGGGGACACAGCAGTCGAGAAGGTGCGACGCCTTTGCCCGATCAGCTCATGGCCCAACTAAGGCGCGACGCTGTTTTCTATAAGGAACTCAAGACCGAGGAACTCTATTCGAAGCTTACTGTGTTGGGCAGGGTGCCAGTGCGCGACGCGGAGGCCTACGTCATCGAGGCGAAACCGATCGATGGTCCTGTAGAAAAACTTTTCTTCGACGTGCGAACGGGCCTGCTGGTGCGACGCTACACGGAGACAGACACGCCTTTAGGTAGGCTTCCGCTGCAAGTGGATTACGAGGATTACCGGGAAGTTGACGGAATCAAACAGCCTTTCCTGATTCACTGGTCATTCCCCGGCCGCATCTGGGGCCGCAAGATCGACGAGATAAAGCAGAACGTCCCACTGGACGATGCGAAGTTCAATCCCATCACCTCACGGCCATAAAGCCTTTGAATATATCTCACGCAAAAGCGCAAAGACAGCAAAGGAAAACCCAGGCTCCTTTGCGTTCTCTTAGCGTCCTTTGCGCCTTTGCGTGAGACATACAATCAAAACTGTACCACTACGTCGTAATCGGCTGTTGACATGCTTCCACCTGCGATTGTATAAGCCCTCCGGGCGACTGTTATTAACTCTACCCGGATCCTTCTAGCTGTCTTAAGTTTGCTCTTCAGCATCTTCAGTCCGTCACTTTGCCAACTTCATTAATAAGCAACATGTTTGGAGACCCCCATGCCGAAAACAGAAAGCCTTTCCGTTCAAGCCGCGCACGACGCTTTGCGAGGGCAGAGTCAAGAGCCTGGCGAACTGCTAAAGCTCGCCAAGAAGTTAAAAGAGGAAAAATCATTTGGGCTCGCGCGTCGTTTGCTGGCGCGAGCGCGCCTGGAACCGAGTCTTGCAGACGATGCTGACCTGCGACTGGAAATCTTTCAGCAATGGGCGCTTTGCACTTACAAAGATCCCGACTTGCAAGCAGACGGGCGACTCGATCGCGCGCTGGAGATTCTCCGTCAATCATCTGAAAACATCGACACAACAGAAGATCAGGAGACGCTCGGGATCACGGGAGCCATTTACAAACGCAAGTGGGAGATCGACAACCAAAAGCAGCACCTCGAGCGCTCACTTAATTACTACCTGCGTGGGTATGAGGAAGGGCCAGCAAAGGATCAGGGATACACGGGCATCAATGCAGCATTCGTGCTCGACCTGCTTGCGCAACAGGAAGAGGACGAAGCAAGAAAGGCCCAGGTGACATCGGAAGTTGCCCGGCAGCGACGAGCAAAAGCCCAGGAGATTCGTCGCGCAGTCATAAAGGAAGTGGGGCCTCTAGTCGATCAGAAGAATACAAACTGGCTTCGGGGAAAATGGTGGTTCTACAGCACAGTCGCGGAAGCACATTTTGGATTGGGTGAGTACGACGAGGCGATTTCCTGGTTACAGCGAGGAAAGGAGGACGCCGAACGACAACAGAAGTCCGTACCTCCCTGGGACCACGAAGCCACCGCCCGCCAACTAGCCACATTAGCGCGATTACCGGGTGCCGAGACGGAAGAAGCTAACGAGGCGCAAACCGAAAAAGCGCTAGCCGCCCTTCGTACTTTTTTCGACGAACACGAAGTGGAAAGCGCCTATTTCGGAAAAATCGGCCTGGGTCTATCGGGTGGTGGATTTCGCGCGTCGCTCTTCCACATCGGCGTGCTGGCGCGTCTCGCTGAGCTCGACGTTTTGCGCCGGGTCGAAGTCTTATCGTGCGTTTCCGGTGGCGCGATCATCGGTGCTCATTACTACCTGGAAGTCCGTCACCTGCTTCAGTCGAAACCTGATCATGAAATCACGAGAGAAGATTACATCGACATCGTGGCGCGCGTTAGAAAGGACTTTCTCGAGGGTGTGCAGCAAAACATCCGCACGCGTGTTGCACTGAATCCCATCAAGACCCTGGGGATGCTCCTGAGGTCAAAATACTCGCGCACCATGCGAGCCGGTGAGCTTTATGAGAGTGAGATTTTTTCACGTGTTAAGGACAACGGAGGAAACGGTTCGCGCTGGCTGAACGGTTTGTATGTTTGTCCTGTGAACCGTGACGGTAAGCCGGACGAAAGTTTTAATTTCAGAACGGACAACTGGCGTCGTCAGGCAAAAGTGCCAAATTTGGTTCTCAATACGACCGCGCTTAATACCGGACATAACTGGCAGTTCACCGCTTCATGGATGGGCGAACCACCTGCGAGTATCGATAGTGAGATTGATGGTAACGATCGTTTGCGTCGTCTCTATTACGAAGGTGAAGACACTCCTAAGGCGCGTCGTAAAATCCGGCTGGGCCATGCAGTGGCCGCTTCCGCTTGCGTGCCGGGCTTATTCGAACCATTGCCACTGGACGAGTTGTATCCTGAACGTGTCGTTCGTTTGGTTGATGGTGGCGTTTGCGATAATCAGGGCGTGGCCAGCTTGCTCGAGCAGGATTGCAACGTAATCCTTGTCAGCGATGGCAGCGGCCAAATGGAGTCGCAGAAGGATCCGAGCATCGGATTGCTGGGAGTGCCGCTAAGATCCAACACCATTCTTCAGGCGCGTGTGCGTGAAGCTCAGTATCGCGAGCTCAGCGCGCGCAAGCGTGCCTCGCTTTTACGCGGGTTTATGTTTGTACATCTGAAAGACGATCTCGACGTGGATCCCATCGACTGGATTGGTTGTCTCGATCCGTTCGATGCTTCCGACGATTCGCGCCCGGCTTATCGACGAGGACGGCTTACCCGATATGGCATCGCAAAGGATCTACAGGAACTGCTCTCCGGTGTTCGCACAGACCTCGATTCGTTTTCGGATGTGGAAGCGTTTGCGCTGATGACGAGCGGTTACCGGATGACCGAGCACGAGTTCAAGTTTTCTAAATGCGTCGAAGGGTTTCCGGAGCCGGAGGAACAATACCCATGGGATTTCCTTGCCGTCGAAGAGGGAATGAAAGGCAGCGGAGCCAAGTATGACTTTCTGAAGAGACGGTTGGGTGTTAGCAACTCGCTGGCGTTTAAAATCTGGAAACTTTCGCCACCGCTCAGAGTGACAGCGATGGTGCTGGGAATTGCCGTAGTAGTTTTCGCTATCTGGGCTTGTTTTCGATGGGCCTCGACAGTCGTTGTCAGTCCAATCACTTTGTGGGACATCGGTGTATTCATCGCAACAACTATTGCGATAGCCATCGCGACAGTTGTAATTGGGAAGAAATTGATGGGAATCGTACGTCTGCGCGAAACCTTGATCCGGCTGGTAATCTACGTGCTCATCGCCGCAGTTGGCTGGTTAGCCGCGCGCCTTCATCTGTGGTTCTTTGATCCGTTGTTTCTGCGAAACGGCAGTCTTAATTCTTTCAAGAAGGTCGACTAAGCTGACATGACGTTAGTTGGCAGCAATCATCTCTTCTAAACGTCTGCGGATGTAGTTTTGCTCGACGCTATTCGTGATTAGCGAAAGCGCTCTCTCGTAGGCCGCTGTTGCTTCGTCGAAGCGATTCAAGCGGCGCAGTAGATCCGCGCGCGACGCGTGGAACAGGTAATAGTTCTCGAGCACGCCGCCTGCGCCGGCCGACTCAATTAAACTCAGACCTCTCTCGAATCCTCCACTCATCGCCACCGCCGCAGCATGATTCAAAGCGACGATGGGTGATGAAGTAATTCGCAGCAGTTCCTCGTAGAGCGCGACAATTTGCCGCCAGTCTGTTTCGTCGGCGCTCCCGGCTTCAGCATGAACGGCCGCGATAGCAGCTTGAATCTGATAGTTACCAACGCGGCCCAGCCTTAGCGCCGTTTCGACCAGGCGTACACCTTCCTCAATCTCTTTGCGATCCCAAAGCGAACGATCCTGTTCCTCCAACGTGACCAGTTCGCCTTGATCGTTCACACGAGCTTCGCGTCGTGAATCTTGCAAGAGCATCAGCGCCAGCAATCCGATGTTTTCCGGCTCATTCGGCAGCAGCTCGCAAAGTACACGTCCGAGCCGAATAGCTTCTGCGCACAAATCGTTTCTCACCAGGCTCTGACCTGCACTCGCCGCGTACCCTTCATTGAAGATGAGATAGATAACGGCCTGCACCGCAATCAGGCGTTGGCCTATGATTTCGAGAGAGGGAATCTCATAAGGAATTCTGGCTAAACGAATCTTTTGTTTTGCGCGCACGAGGCGTTGGGCCAGAGTTGTTTCAGGCAAGAGAAACGCGTGCGCAATTTCCGTGGTGGTTAGTCCGCCGAGTGTGCGCAGTGTCAGCGCAACTTGCGCCTCGCGAGTAAGGGACGGATGGCAGCAAGTAAAGATTAAACGTAAACGGTCATCCGGATACTCCACAGGTTCCTCGAGTGACGCCGGTTCAGCAAACGGCTGGAGTCGACTCGTTTCATATTCGACTTCTGATTGTTTGTCAGTTCGAGTTTTATCGCGACGTACTGCATCGAGCAGCTTTCGGTGTGCGACTGTCGTCAACCAGGCGCCCGGATTGCGAGGTGGGCCATTACGTTCCCAACTCGAAGCAGCGGAGGTGAATGCTTCCTGCAACGCTTCTTCGGCGAGATCGAATGATCCCGAGGTACGGATCAGCGTAGCAATGATTCGTCCGTACTCTTCGCGAAAGACTCGTTCGAGTGTGTCGCTCGCCTCTGCCATAGAGGCGAGCGTTGCACAGTCGCCGTGCGCGTGCAATGTAGAACGCGCGGAAACAAACATTTACGCCGTAGCTTCGGCGGCGCTCTCGACGAGCGGCCGGACCTCGATGGTGCCGGTTCGCGCGGATGGGATTCGCGCGGCTATGCTGGTGGCTTCGTCGAGGTTTTCTGCTTCGATCAGAAAATAGCCGCCAAGTTGCTCATGCGTTTCTGCGAACGGACCGTCAGTGACTAACTCTTTGCCGTCGCGTACACGGACGCTCGTAGCGGTCGTGATCGGCTGCAACTGCGAGCCGGTTACAAATTGTCCGCGCGACTGCAACTGTTCTCGCAACTTCCTGTACTCACCGTAGATCTGCTGGCGCTCTGTCTCGCCGATGGCGTCCCAACTCTGTTCGTCATGGTAAATCAGCAACATGTATTTCATCTGTCTGCTCCTCTGTTTGAGATCTTTGCTTTCAACCTTACGACGCATGAGATCCGTAAGATCGACATCGACCCGGACATTTTTAGCCGACAGTTTGACCATAGCCCAGCCATTTTCGCAGGTAACTCACCTGGCCAACGTGATAGGTGTCGTGAAAAGCGAAGAAAGCGACTGTGCCGCTCATTGTGCCGTCAAAAGATGGCGGACCTTTAGGCGCCTCTTTGGTCAACACATCCGCGTTCGGCTGCTGGAGAGTAGCGGACAGTTCGGCGGACACCTGTTTCCAGGCAGCGCGCATTTCATCGATTGAAGGATATGCCTCGTCGGCGACCCGCTCAGCGCCGCGCGCGAAGAGCGGCGCCCAAGGCGTGTCCCAACTCACGCCGAGAGTATTGAGCGTACGCCCGCGATGAACCACCAGATGTCCCAGGACGAACATCAGGTGATTTGAATCCTCGCCGGGCTTTTGGAACCAATGTTCCGGACTGACGTCCGCGATAGCTTTGTTGATAATGTCAGTATTTGCTTTGAACATCCCTGCGATGTTCGCGAAATCCATCTCCATACCTGCCTCCTCTATCAAATGTTGTTCGCAATAATACGACGGATGAGAGGTCAGCGCATCGACACCGAAATGCCACGAAGGCACAAACGTCAGCGCGGAACCATCTTTGTGCATTTTGTGCTCTTTGTGGCTGATGAATTTGAGGCAAAGCTTCAAACCTCAGAAAATTTCATAAAAATCTCAGACTAATCAACCAGCTTTTTCGCGTGTAAAAGTAGACGGCGGATTATGGAGCCGGTCAGTCTGAAGTGTGTTGCCATGAAACAGTGCCCTACGTGCCATCAGTCTTTTACCTATGAGCTGCTGAAGTTTTGCCGCTTCGATGGCTCTCCTCTGGTTAGCGCCTCGCGGGAAGAGGCAACAACAATGCTGCTTCCCGTGCAACTTTCCACCGGCAAGCTTCAAGGCGAGGCGCGCGCTGAGCCTCCGCTCGCGAACGGGCGAACTCCGCGGGCCGCCAAATGACCTGTCTTTAATCGAAACCCGTTGTAGTTTCATATCGTATTGGGCTATCAGTTACCGCCAAAATCCTATTTTTGACTGGAAGCCCAATCATGAGCACCGAATACTACCTGTCTTCGACGACTGTGAGCGATCACGATCTAACCCTGGCCATTCCTGGCGACGTTGCAACTGTACGACGACGCTTAATCGAGGCTATTCAAAAGGTTGGTTATAAGGTCCTGGGAGAGCAACCGATTAGTGCTAAGCGGGGGAGGCAAGGTTCTGCCAATTGGGACTGTTCTCTGAATGTTCTCGACTATCCAACCACGCTGATAGTCTCTTTGAAGCAAACAAACGACGCGGCAGTTTTAGCCACCTTCAACTACGAAATTAAAAGCTACATGCGTATGACGAAGGGCGATCGCAAGACTCTCGCCCGTGAGGCGGAAGCCATAGCGGCGCTCGCCACCGAGCGCTCAGCCATCTCGGCCTGTCGCGTCTGCGGAACTCAGGTTACTGATGAGTCTCACTTTTGCCGCCGGTGCGGAGCGCCTCTCGTTTTTGATGTGCCCGAACTCGAAGTACTGCGCCTGACGCGAAATACACGAGGCAGCTATCAAAACCTCCTGTTCGGAATGATCGTGTTCCTGATCGCCGCCCTTACGTTTCTACCTGCATTGATCATTACCGGCAGGATTCTACCTCCGCTATTTTGGATCTCGCTTCCGCTTGCAACTTACGCACTTTTTATCCTCGTTAAAGCAACCTGGCAACTGCATCACACCTTGAATCCAAAGACGACGAAGAATGTAATAGATAGTACACAGTCTGCGTTTAGGACTCCTCCTACCACCGCATTACCTCCCGCCCAAATTTCTGTTACTGAAGTGACAACGAGCTTGCTTGATTCACGCGTAAAGGACCCGATTCCCCGGAAGGATCCGAACACTGCTGAATTCGACACCGGCCGCTTGATGTAACTCTCATTCAGATAAGTTAGCTGTCTTGAGGTAGGCCGCAATAAACAGAACACCCAGGAGTGAATCGATCAAGCCGGCAGCGAGCGTGAAAGTAGAGATTCGCTGCTGTGAGAAGAGAACGACAGCGGGGATCCCAAAAACTGCTTTCTCCAGGATCGCGGGAATCATTATCGGTCGATAGCGTATCGGATTTCTCGACAGAATCAGAAAAACGATCTGCCAAGCTACTGCCACGCCAACGAAGCCATAGTAAAACTCGGGATGAGTAATCGGCGGCGGGAAATCACGTCCGGTCTTCTCTTCGAGAAAATACATCGGCAACAACACGATCAAGCCGTAGATCCCGGCAATCAGAAAAACGAGTCTCGCAAATTTCACAGCCTTCTCCTTTTGGGTTGATTATGGCGAAGAATATGGACCAAGGCCAATCGAACGCTAATCCCGGCTTGGCGGCATGTCACAAATGACATATAGTCAGCATTGTAGAAGTTTTCATTAAGATGACTCAACGAACACCTGACGCTGTGATGAGGAAGAGCAATGCCGAAAAGCGAGTTAAAGCATTAGGATGGAAGGACGGCACTGTAGCCGAATTCTTAAAACTCACGCCGGAAGAATCTGCTTTGATCGAAATCAAACTAGCCTTAAGCCGTAAGCTGCGCGAGCGCCGGCAGCGACGCATGACTCAGGCGCAGCTTGCAAAAAAACTAAACTCAAGCCAATCGCGAATAGCAAAGGCTGAGACCGGAGACAGTTCCGTCTCAATAGAACTGCTGGTGCGCGCCATGCTTGCCACCGGCGCCACACCGAAGGACATCGGCAAGACCATCGCCAGCAAAACTTAACCGCCCAGCTCTACCTCAAACCTGTAAGCCACAAAGAAGCGCAAAAAGCACAAAGGTCTAGCCTGTGTTCGAGTTGCAGGAGAAACCTTGGTGACTTTTGTGCCTCTTTGTGGCTGTGTAATTTTTGAGGCGTGACACAAATCCTCCCGAAATGTCGCTATCTGAGTTGAGAAGCTCCAAAGGAAAGGTTGGACTCTCAAGAAGAAGCGGATCATGGAAACGAAAAAACGGGTTGTCAAAATAATCCTTATTGTCGTCGCCCTCGTGGGCACGATTGTCTCGATCAGTTACAGTCCCAAAAAGGAAGTAACGCAGGCGGTCAGTCGTCTCACGTTTGAACGGACAGCAGCGCGTCTGGAACGCGGTCGTTACATCGTCGAAGGACCGGCACACTGTTTCCAGTGTCACTCGGAAGTCAATTGGGAAAAGCCAGGCGCGCAGCCCAAAGCGGGTAAGAAGGGCGCCGGAACGATCTTTGCCGAGGACGGAATGTCCTGGCTGGTTGCGCCTAACATCACGCCGGATCCTGAGACAGGCGCCGGTACGTGGACTGACGAGCAGTTTGCTCGAGCTATTCGCGAAGGCATTGGTCACGACGGGCGGCGCCTATTCCCGATGATGCCTTACATGAATTTCCGAAACATGTCGGATGAGGATCTCGCCTCAGTGATCGTCTACGTGCGCTCGATCGATCCGGTGCGTAACGCAGTGCCGAAAACGATGCTTCCCGAAGTTATCAAAGCAAGCTTGCCGCCGCATCAGCCGATCACCGCGCCTGTGCCCGCGCCCGATATGTCGAATCCGGTCGCTCGTGGCAAGTATCTGGTGACATTGGGAAACTGCGCCTCTTGCCACACGCCGATGAATAAACAAGCCCAGCCTATCACTCAATTGGCGCTTGCCGGTGGCCTGTCATTCAAAGGTCCCTGGGGCGAAGTGAGTAG
>JBKPJS010000622.1:0-5528 GCA_046730815.1 Acidobacteriota bacterium | reverse complement strand
TCAATGGGCTGAGCGCGCCAAATAGTCAGACCCTTTGAGTTTAAGCTCGTGTAGGCATTGGGCCAGGGCTGAAAACCCCGGACGCGACGTTCAATGGCGACAGCGTTCTGCGACCAATCGATTAATCCATCTTCTTTTACCAGGACCGGAGCAAAAGTCGCGTCGCGATCGCGTTGCGGCCGGGGGGTGATCTCATCAAGACGCGATAGAGTCTCGCCGAGCAAGCTCGCGCCAATCTCCGCAAGACTTTCCATCAACTCCGGCGCAGTCTCAGTTTCACCAATCTCAGTTTTTCGTTGCAGCAGAATTGGACCAGTGTCCAGCTCGGGCTCGATGAACATCGTCGTCACACCCGTCTCTGTTTCTCCATTGACGATAGCCCAATTCGCCGGCGCTGCTCCACGGTACAGCGGCAGCAGAGAAAAGTGGACGTTGATACATCCGCGTCGCGGAGCACGCAAAAACTCCTCCGGTAAAATTCGGCCGTACGCGACAACTACCGCTACGTCCGCATCGTGCGATGAAAACAACTCCTTCGCCTCTTCATTCTTTATTCGCGCGGGTTGATGAACGGTGAGTCCGTGAGAAAGCGCAAACTCTTTGACGGGTGAGAAGGTTACTTTATTGCCGCGTCCTGATGGCCGATCCGGTTGCGTCCACACCGCAACAACTTCATGGCCATCCGCGAGGCACTGCCGCAGAGTGGGCACCGCGGCGTGAGGTGTACCCATGAACACAATTTTCATGTTTATTAACCACGGATGACACGGATCAGGTCCGGATTGATCCGGATTTTAAAGATCTGTTTAATCCGTGGCAGTTCCTGCTTCGGCGCGTTTGGTTGTAGCACCCACTCGTTCCGCGGCCACTTTCGCTTGCAGAAACAGCAAGAGGTAATCGCGCCCGCCGGCCTTCGAATCGGTCCCGGACATGTTGAAGCCGCCAAACGGGTGCACACCCACCAGCGCCCCCGTGCATTTCCGGTTGAGATAAAGATTTCCGACATGAAACTCGCGACGCGCGCGCTGGAGTTTCGTTTCATCAGAACTATAGACTGCTCCGGTCAAACCATACTGCGTGTCGTTCGCGATTTTCAGCGCGTCGTCGTAGTTTTCAGCCTTGATGCAAGCCAGCACCGGACCAAATATTTCTTCCTGCTCGATCGTTGCTCCGGCTTTCACGTCTGCAATCACAGTGGGCTCGATGAAGAACCCCTGCTCGCCATCGGAGCCGCCGCCAATCAAGACGCGACCACCCTCACTCTTCCCTTTTTCAATGTAAGAGTTGATTGTCTTGAACGCCTTGTCATTGATCACTGCGCTCAGGCTAGTCGTTTGGTCGGTTGGGTCGGCAAGCTTAAGCTTCGCGGTGCGCTCGACAATCTTATCGAGCATCGTGTCGTAAACTTTTGCATCAATGATCGCGCGCGAACAGGCCGAACACTTTTGCCCCTGAAACCCGAACGCCGACTGGACCACACCTGTTGCCGCCTCTTCGAGGTCAGCGTCGCCGGCAACGATGATCGCATCCTTGCCGCCCATCTCCGCCACCACTCGCTTGATCCAGATCTGGCCGTCGTTAACTTTAGCCGCGCGCTCGTTGATCCTGAGTCCGACTTCCTTCGATCCGGTAAACGCAATGTAGCGCGTCTTGGGATGGTCCACAATTACGTCGCCGACTTCCGCGCCTGAGCCGGTCATGAAGTTGACAACTCCCGGCGGCAGTCCTGCTTCCTCGAGTATCTCGTAAAACTTGAACGCGATTGTCGGCGCATCTGACGATGGCTTGAGGACAACTGTGTTTCCCGTGACAACGGAAGCGAGCGTCATGCCGGCCATGATTGCGAGGGGAAAGTTCCACGGTGGAATAACGGCGCCCACGCCCAACGGGATGTAATGAAGATCTCCTTGCTCACCTGGAATGTGGACCAGCGACTGCTCGCCTGCGTAGCGCAGCATCTCGCGACCATAGAATTCGCAGAAGTCGATCGCTTCGGCCGTATCGCCATCGGCCTCCGGCCACGTCTTCGCAACTTCGTGGATCATCCACGCAGACAGCTCGTGCTTGCGTTCGCGCATGATCTCGGCCACACGAAACAGCAAGGCTGCGCGATCGGCTGCGGGCACATTCTTCCACGTGCGAAATGCTTCGGCAGCTTTTTCCACGGCCTGGTTAGCGAGTTCTTTCGTCGCTTTGTTGAAGCGTCCGACGAGTTGTGTGCGGTTGGCTGGATTGAAACTGTCGAGCTTGCTATCGGTGGCAATCCGTTCGCCGCCGATGACGAGCGGATACTCGCGCCCGAGCTGCCCCTGTACCTTTGCGATCGCAGCGCGCATCGCCTCCGCGTTCTGTTCTTTGCTGAAATCTGTAAGGGGTTCGTTACGAAATTCTGCTGGCATATTCTGCTCCTGTTTTTAAGCCGCAGATTGACGCGAATGAACGCAGGTCTGCTCTGCATTCACCCGCGTCAATCTGCGGCTTACAACTTTAGTCCCACTTGCCGGCTTTCTGTAGTTTCTTAATCTTGCGCTTCACGATCTCGCGTTTGATTGTGCTCATCTTATCGAGAAACACGATTCCATCGCAGTGATCGGTTTCATGAAGCATGCAGCGCGCAGTGAGTTCCATACCATCAAGTTCGAACCACTCGCCCTTCAAATCCTGTGCACGCACAATCGCGCGCAAACTTCGTTCAACGGGCGTGAAGATGCCGGGAAACGACAGGCAGCCTTCTTCACCATTCTGGTTTCCTTCAACTCGCAGGACCTCCGGATTCACGAGCACTATGCGTTGCTGCGGATCCTTTCCGCCGGAGCAGTCCATGACGAAAAGTCGTTTGGGAACTCCGACCTGCACCGCGGCCAGGCCGACGCCCGGCGCGGCGTACATAGTCTCAAACATATTGCTGACGAGCCTGGCGAGATCTTCGTCAAACTCTGTCACCGGATCAGCCGGTGTATCGAGCACCGGCGCCGGCCACTTTACGATTTCGAGTAATGCCATGATTTGATTTTACGCTATTGCCGCAAAGAAGCACAAAAATCACAAATTATAAAAAGGAACTGACCTTTGCTGAAATTTCCCTCTCTGTGTTTTTTGTGCTTCTTTGTGGCTAATAACCTCTCAGTTGTTCGCGATAACCTTCGAAGTTGCGCTTCATCTCGCCCAGACTGTCGCCCCCAAACTTCTCGCGCATCGCACCGGCGAGCACGAGCGCGACCATCGACTCACCGATAACTCCCGCCGCCGGCACCGCCGTCACATCGGAACGCTCAAATGCAGCCGCTTCTTCCTCTTTCGTGTCGATGTCAACCGAACGAAGCGAGCGGCGTAGGGTCGAAAGTGGTTTTAGATGACCGCGCACACGGATCTGTTCGCCGTTGGTTATGCCGCCCTCGAGACCTCCCGCGCGGTTTGTGTCGCGAATAAATTCGCGCGTACCGGCGTTGTAAGCGATCTCGTCGTGTACTTCAGAGCCCGGCAAACTGCTGGCTTCCGCCCCTGCTCCGATGGCCAACGCTTTTACTGCCGGGATGGACATCACGGCTTGAGCGAGTAGCCCGTCGAGCTTGAGATCCCAGGACGTGTGCGACCCGAGTCCTGGCACAACTCCACGAGCTATGACCTCGAAGATGCCACCGAGAGTGTCGCCCTTCTTCCGCGTTTCGTCGATGAGCTCGATCATTCTTTGTTGGGCTTCGTTATCCGCGCAATGCAAAGGTGCGTCATCGGGGATCGCGGCGATCTGGTCCCAGTTCAACTCGAGTGGCATATCGGGAATGCCGCCGAGTTGAATTACGTGACTGCGCACTTCGATACCGAAGACTGCCAACAACTGTTTGGCAAGCGCGCCACAGGCCACGCGAGCGGTAGTTTCGCGAGCGGAGGCGCGTTCGAGGATATTACGTAGATCGCGGACGTCGTATTTGAGACCGCCCGCCAAGTCTGCATGACCGGGACGCGGGCGTTTCAGGCGACGCGATTTTTCCGGAGCGAGTTCACGCGGCTCTGAGGCCATGACGTCGGTCCAGTTGGTCCAGTCTTTGTTCTCGATCAATAAGGTGAGTGGCGAACCGAGTGTGAGACCGTGCCTGACGCCGGTCAGGAGGTCCGCATGGTCCTGCTCGATCTTCATGCGGCCACCACGACCGTAACCGAGCTGTCGTCGATGCAGTTCGCGATCGATCAACTCGGGGTCGACGGGAAGTCCGGCGGGCAGTCCCTCAATGATCGCGATCAGCGACCGTCCATGCGATTCCCCGGCTGTGGTGAAACGAAGCATACTTGGGCCACAAAAAGGCACAAAGAACACAAACTGATATAGAGGTTATCTTACATTCGACAAAAGTTCTTCGGAAAAAATGTTACCTCGCCCTAAAATTCCGTTCGGATCGAAGGCTTTTTTCAACGCTGCCATCTCGCGCAGTTGCTCGTCGGTATAAAACAAACGGAGGTAATCACGTTTTAGTTTGCCCACGCCGTGCTCGGCTGAAAGTGTGCCACCCACCGAAGCAGCGTACTTCAAATACTGCACATACAACTCGCGTGCGCGGGCGCCTTCAGTGTCGTTGCGCGGAAGGATATTTACATGAACGTGATTGTCGCCGATGTGCCCGAAGATCGTGTATCGCAAACCACTCACGCGAAGCGTTTCACGGTACAGGCGAAAGAGACCGGGAAAGGCCTCGTCGGGCACGGCCATGTCTGTTGACACTTTTCGTTGCTGATAACGCGCAAACCACTCGTTCATCAACACCGGCAGTTGGTGACGAAACTCACGCAGCCTCGCCTGGTCCTGTTCACTCGTCGCAAACCACGAATCTGCAAACGCGTGATGCTGGTCCAACAACGACATCCACTCGTTCAGCACAGCTTCCTCGTTCGCGGAAGTGGTCTCTTGTTCAAAGAAGATAGCGCCCACCGCACTCGCGGGTATCATCGAATACTTCTCGCGCAAAAAATTGAGCGATTCCTGATCAAAGAACTCCAGCGCGCGTGCCGCACCCCGCGCTCTTGCGTCCGCAACGACGGCGAGCACGTCCTTTTCAGTCGCAAAAAACACGACACCACTCAGCAGTCCTTCGGGTTTGGGGAGTAATCTCACCTCAACTTCGCAGATGACCCCGAGCGTGCCTTCACTCCCGATAAACAGATCGACGGCGTCCATCGACGGGACTACAAAATAGCCAGTAGCATTCTTGCGCGTGGCGGGCCTGCGATACTGCGGCAACTGAACCTCGATCGTTCCCAATCGAATTGTTCCGTTAGCATCAGCGCGCACTTCTCCGCGTCGCAGGTCCAGCACTTCCCCCGAGGCAAGCACTACTTTCAATCGATTTATGTAATTGCGCGTTGGTCCATACTTGAATGTCCGCGCTCCGGAAGCGTTTGTGGCAACTGTGCCGCCGATAAAGCAGCCACGCTCCGTCGGATCAGGCGGATAAAGTAAGCCCTCCTGGTCCACTGCGCGTTGCAAGTTAGACAAGGCCACTCCTGCTTCAACGACAGCGTGCCCACCACCTTCTTCA
>JBKPJS010000621.1:0-3257 GCA_046730815.1 Acidobacteriota bacterium | reverse complement strand
GGTACGTACTTCGTTGCCGAAAGCTCAGGGTTGCTGGTTGGCTGCGGTGGTTGGAGTCGTAGGAAGACTCTTTTTGGAGGAGACCAGTATTCAACCCGTGACACAGGTTACCTCAATCCGGAGTCAGAACCGGCAAAGATTCGCGCCTTCTTCATTCGTCCCAGTCACGCACGCAAAGGAATCGCGCGGGCAATCCTTACGCGTTGTGAAGACGAAGCGAGAGCTCACGGTTTTCACGCCCTCGAGTTGATGGCGACGCTACCCGGAATCGCCTTCTACAAGTCTTGTGGCTTTTCCGAGCAGGGCAATTTTGATCTCGATCTCGTGGATGGTGTAAAGCTCCAACTCGTGCCGATGCGAAAACAACTACAGTGAAAGGGGTCGGATGTGAGTAGCTCATTAAATGATAAGCGTCAACTTTTACGACACACCTTAGCTACGCTTGCCTATCGAGGCGGCAAAGCGGTGGCGAACGCCCCCGAAGGTTTCAACGGCTTTCGCATTAAAGAGGGAACACGAAGTCCTGAAGAGATCCTTGCGCATATCGGCGATTTGCTCGATTGGGCTCTTTCAATCGCAATGGGAAAACAAAGGTGGCACGATTCAAAGCCCTTGCGCTGGGACGACGAGGTTGCGCGTTTTTTCTCCGCCCTGCAGGTTTTCGACTCTTACCTTGCTTCAGATAATGTTCTCAACGCCTCAGAAGAAAAGCTGTTTCAAGGTCCGATAGCCGACGCGTTAACACACGTGGGTCAGATAGCCATGTTGCGACGCATGGCGGGTGGTCCAATGAAAGGCGAGAACTATTTCAAGGCAGACATTGAAGTCGGAAGAGTTGGACCAGAACAGTCGACGCGACGCACCGAATTTGATTGAACTCACAAGCTTGCTTCAACGCATTTGTACTTTTGTGCCTCTTTGTGGCCCTTATGGAAAGTAAGAGAAAACTTCTGAATCACTTTCTCGCAGCACTTGCTTACCGGACGCAGAAGGCGTTGCGAGATGCGCCGCCCGGCTTCGGCGAGTTTCGCGCAGCAGACGGCGTGCGCACTCCCGCGGAATTGCTGCGCCACATGACGAGCGTGCTCGGTTATGCTCGTACGCATTTCATCGGTGGTCGCTATTGGCCGGAAGCGTTAGAATCTCTCGACGAAGAAATCGAGCGCTTCCACGAGATGCTTGGGGTCCTGGCACAGCATCTGCGAAATAAAGATCCGTTGCTGGAAGGTATGTCGGAGGAACGTCTGCTTCAGGGACCTTTTTCCGATGCGATGACACATGCAGGACAACTGGCGCTGCTGCGACGTTTGGCCGGCGCGCCTGTGCCACCGGAGAATTTCATCGTTGCCGAGATCGAACCTGATCGGCTCGGACCCGATCAACCACAGCCCGTCAGTCCGGACAAAACCTGGCCCGAGGCTCCGCCTGGATGGAAAGGGCCACCAAGAGGCACATAAAAGATGAAAAAGATAATTAATCCAAAGCTGGCGCTGATCGCGGTGCTCATTTCTCCGTTTGTGTTGTGCCAACAAGCATGCGCCCAGCAAGAATTTAAACCGGTAACCGTCTTCCTGGTCCGGCATGCTGAAAAGGAAGATGAGCCGAAGGAGGATCCACCCTTGAAAAAAGAAGGTGTCGTCCGGTCAGAGGAACTCGCCCGCTTACTCGCTGCCGCAGACATCAAAACAATCATCACCTCGCAGTTCACCCGGACGAAGCAAACAGCCGAACCACTTGCCAATAAAGTTGGCGTCACCGTAACGACGATCAGTCTGAAATCAAATCCCACAAACCAAAAACTGATCGCTGAAGAGTCAACGGCGGAAGTGATCAACAAGATTCTCGAGCACGCGGGCGAAAGCGTTCTCTTAGTCGGTCACAGCAATTCGCTGCCTGACGTCATTAAGATGCTTGGCGGCGATGTTGTTCCAACAATAGACGAGCGAAAGTTTGACGACCTCTTCATCGTCACCGTTTATGCAAAAGGCAAAGCGAGAGTAGTGCATTTGAAATACGGCGCCGCATAAGTGACCCGTTTCCAGGCGCGCTTGCGCGTTATGATTTGTAGGCTGTATTCGTGACAACCATTGCCGGCATGTTTTGCCGGCGCAGGAGATTTGAAAATGAAACGACTGTTCTTTGCGATTCTGCTGCTCTTTCCCATCGTAGTTTTTGGCCAACACGGCCACGCTCCAGCCAAGGAACCAGCACCCCCGACGTTGGTGACAGGCTTAGGCGACATTAATCACCCGGTAACAACCAGTAACCCCGAAGCCCAGAAGTTTTTCAATCAAGGACTGGCGTACATGTACGCCTTCAATCACGCGGAAGCCGTGAACTCCTTTAAACAGGCGGCGCAACTCGATCCGCAGTTAGCCATGGCTTACTGGGGTATCGCGATCGCGCTGGGTTCGAACTACAACGTTCCTGCTGACGGGCCCGCACTCGTGCAGGCTTACACGAACCTGAAGAAAGCCATTGAGCTGGAACCGAAAGCGTCTGAACAGGAGCGCGCGTACATCAATGCTTTAACCAAACGCTACTCTGCCGACATTCAGGCTGATCAGCATAAACTCGCGGTTGATTACAAGAATGCGATGGGCGAGCTGTGCAAAGCATATCCGGACGATCTGGACGCAGCCACGCTCTACGCCGAAAGCATGATGAACCTGCGACCGTGGAAGCTCTGGGCTCTGGACGGTAAACCCGCGGAAGGCACACTCGAAATAGTTTCAGTGCTTGAAGGTGTTTTGCGTCGTGATCCAAATCACAGCGGCGCGAATCACTACTACATTCACGCCGTCGAAGCTTCAACGAACGCCGAGCGAGCGCTTCCGAGCGCGGCACGGCTCGGAAAGATCGCGCCTAGCGCCGGTCATCTGGTCCACATGCCGTCGCACGTTTACATTCGCACGGGTGACTACTTCCAGGCGGCGCAGGCAAACGTCGATGCGATCGCCGTCGACCGCAACTACATCCAGAAGAGCGGCAACAATGGTCTCTACCCGGCGATGTACTACAACCACAACATCCATTTTCTGGCGGCAGCAAGCGCCATGAATGGACGCTACGCAGATTCGATTAAATCGGCGCGTGAACTTGAAGCTAACGTAAAGCCGGTTGTTAAAGCGATGCCGATGCTCGAGATGTTTTTACCGTATACGAGTGTGTCTCTCGTGCGTTTCGGCAGGTGGGACGAGATCTTGAAAGAGCCCAAACCGGATGCCTCGCTGAAGATCACGACCGGATTCTGGCAC
>JBKPJS010000620.1:0-11087 GCA_046730815.1 Acidobacteriota bacterium | reverse complement strand
TTCGCGCGCCATAGCTATTGTCGGCCATTAAGGTGGACAAAACAACTCCCTGTTGTTTTGTGGGGGCGCCCATCCGTGGCCGCCCGAATGGGTAAACGGGCGGCCAGGTAGGGCCGCCCCTACAAAAAAACCCTCACTCGTAACGCAGCGCTTCCATCGGATCGACCTTCGTTGCGCGCAACGCGGGGACGTAACACGCCAGCAACCCAACAGCTCCCAACAGCACCGCCACACTGATGAACGTGAACGGATCTTTTGCTGTGACGCCAAACAACAGACTCGCAATCAAACGCGTCAGCGCATACGCACCCGCCAATCCAATCACCAGTCCCAGTCCAATCAACCAAGATCCCTGCTTGACGATCATCACCAGCACATCGCGTGATTGCGCACCGAGCGCCAGCCGTATTCCGATCTCGTTCGTGCGTTGCGCGACCGAATAACTCATCACGCCGTACAAACCTACGATCGTCAGCACCAGCGCCACTGCCGCAAAGATCGAGAGCAACGTCGTGCTGAAGCGCGGTGCAGCAACCGAGGCCGACAGATATTCCTCCATCGTCTTGACGCTAAACACCGGAATATCCTGGTCCATTGCGGCCACTTGCTTTGTCGCCGCCGAGATCAGGCTGTGTGGATCGCCCGTCGTCTTTACTACCATCACCATCTGGTCGAAAGGGACCTGCGTCTGCGGTACGTAATAGGCCGGCTTTGGCTCAGTGTCGAGACTGCGGTTCCTGATGTCCCCCACAACGCCGATAATTTCCCGCATCGTTGTTTTGTCGCCTTCGATGGTGTTGATGCCGGGTTTAATACGTTTGCCAATGGGTTCTTCGTTCGGGAAAAACTGTCGTGCCAACGTCTCCGTGATGATGACGACTGGAGTTGCTCCATAACGATCGCGGTCTTCGAACTCGCGGCCCTTGATTATCGGAATCCCCATCGTTCGGAAATAGCCCACGCCGGTCGAGAAGAAATCGCCGGTAGGATGGTCCTTCGGCGCCATGGGCCGGCCCTCGATCTCGAAAGAAATACCGAAGCGATCACCACTTAGGGGCAGTGGCAGTACCGAACTCGCCGATTGCACACCGGGCGTCGCCTCGAGGCGAGACTTCAAATCAATGAAGAACCGGGCCTGCTTTTCGGAGTCGTATTTTTCGGGCAGGCCAATGTTGAAGGTAAGAACATTCTCGGGCTGCAAACCGCTGTTCACTTTTTGTAAACGCCAGAGACTCTTAATTAACAGTCCCGCACCGACAAGCAGCACGACCGCAATCGCGAGTTCACTCACAACCAACACGTTGCGGACCTTGTTGCGACGCGCGCCCTCGCTCGTACCGCGTCCACCTTCCTTCAGCGCGTCGATCAACCCACTCTTCGAGGAATGAAACGCTGGAGCTAATCCGAAGATCAGTCCTGTTAGCAGCGAGACCCCGAGCGTGAATCCCAATACCCGAAGATCGATTCCCACCTGGACCGCACGCGGGATGTCTTCTTTGCCGAGCGCAATCAGGAGATCGGACCACCAAACTGCCAGCAGCAACCCGACTGCTCCGCCCAATAACGACAGCAACACACTCTCTGTCAGCAACTGCCTGATGACGCGCACGCGACTCGCGCCCATTGCCGCGCGAATTGCCATCTCTTTGTGACGGCCGGTGGCACGCGCCAGCAGCAGGTTCGCGACGTTCGCGCAGGCGATTAACAGCACGCATGCGACGGCGCCAAGAAGTATGAACAGCGTCGGACGGATATCTCCGACGAGTGCAGAAAGAGCAGAATCGACGCGCAAGCCGCGGCGTGTATTTGTGTCGGGATACTGCTGCTCCAGCCGCGAGGCGATTGCCGTGATCTCAGCCTGTGCTTGTGCCTGCGTGACGCCGGGTTTAAGACGCCCGATGACTTGCAGGAAGTGAGCGCCGCGCTGCGCGGTTATTGGTGTCTCTCCGGAAGCATCGCCGGCGATCGTGGTCCATAACTCGACCGGATCGTTTTGGATCGGAAACTCGAAACCTGCCGGCATGACACCGACAACGGTATAGCTGATGCCATTGAGAGTGATCGCCTGATTCAGTATCGACGGATCGGAGTTGAAGCGTTTCTGAAAGAGCGGCTGACTCAGAATGATCACGCGGCCGTTTTCAGATGGCTTGTCGTCGTCAGGCAGAAACGTGCGGCCCAGCATTGGCTGCACGCCCAGTAGCGGAAAGAGATCGGATGTGACGACGGAGCCTTGCAACCGTGCCGGTTCACCACGGCCGCTCAAGATGAAATCGCTGCCGTGATAGGACGAGACTCGCTCGAACACAGTATTCTGCGCACGCAGGTCCAGGAAGTTGGGATATGAATGCGTTCCGCGTTGCAGACCGCGCTTAAGATCCGTTTCAAACAAAGAGACAAGTGAATCCGCATCGGGAAACGGCAGTGGGCGCAGCAGCACTGCATTCACGACACTGAAGATCGCGGTGTTAGCGCCGATGCCGAGCGCGAGTGCGATAGTTGCGACAATGCTGATGCTCGGCGATTTGAGCAGCATGCGGATCCCGAAGCGAAGGTCCTGGAGTAATGTGTTCATTTGTTCAATCCATCCATAGATTGCACAGATTGCTCTGGTGTAATCTGTGGATGGCCTTTCACTCGTATCGAAGGGTTTCCAACGGATCGACTCTCGTGGCGCGACGCGCCGGGAGATAACATGCGATAAACGTCACGCCGATCAACAACGCCGTCACAATTCCAACGGTGAACGCGTCGGTTGCGCTCAATCCGAACAGCATGCTCTTCAACAATGTCGTCGCTGCGAGCGACGCCGGCAGTCCAATCACGACGCCAACCAAAACCAATTTCATTCCCTGCCGCAGGACCAGCGCGAGCACGTTGTGCCCCTGCGCGCCGAGGGCCATGCGAATACCAATCTCGCGCGTTCGTTGGACCACGGACCACGCCATTACGGCGTAGATGCCCACACTCGCCAGAAGCAGCGCCAACGTGCCCAGGAATGTCGCGCCATGCGATGCAGCACGAGCGGAAAGGACGTTCTCGTCTTTCGCGATCTTCTCTGCAAACGTGCTTACGAAAAGACGCAGCACCGGCTCAAGCGCGTAAGCTTCCCTGCGCGCGAGATCTTTCATTGCCGCGGCATCAGTGGAAGTTCGCACCAGGAGTGTGGTATCGATTTCGCCGGGCGTCGCTCCGGGCAAGTAGATGAATAACGGCGGTGTTTGGCCCGCGCGATTGATCTGGTTGTCGCGTGCGATGCCGGCAACTTGCGCCGTGGAAAAGACCACATTCGTGCCGCCGTTGCGCAGCGGTTCCTCGATGCGCAACAACTTGCCCAACGCGCTCTCACCGGGCCAGAGATTCCGCGCAGTTGATTCACTAACGATGAGCAGCGGTGCCTTGGCTTTCACCTCTTCCCCCGTGAAGCCGCGGCCGAACACGATCGGCACCCCGATAGTTTCGAGATACGTCTCCGGAATCGCTTCGACCGGCACACTCGAGAACTGTTTTGGACCACTCCCATTCTGGTCCAACAACGTAACGATTGCGCGGCCATTGAACTCGCGATCGAGACTGACGCTCTGCACTCCGGGCAACGCCGAGAGGCGCGCCATGAGTTGTTGCTGAAACACTTTGGCGCGCTCGGCGTCGTAGCCGCTCAACTCCAAACTGTAGCCGACTGACAGCAGCTTGTTCGCTTCAAAGCCTGGATCAGAAGCCAGGACGTGCTGGACGCTGCGCAGCAACAATCCTGCTGGAACCAGCAACACAAAACAGATCGACACCTGCGCTACTACGAGCGCGCTGCTCAAACTTGAACGACTCGCGCGCCCACTCGCATTTGCATTTTCCGATTTGATCATGCCGATCAAATCCGGACGCGTTGCGCGCAACGCCGGAACGAGGCCAAATGCGATCCCACTCAACAGCGCGAGTCCGAATGAGAAAGCCAGGACGCGCATGTCCGGTGAGAGATCGAGCGCGAGTCGCAACACGTCTCCGCCGCCATAACGTTCCAGTGCCGCGGTTAGAAACAGGTTGAGACTCCACCAGGCGAGTAACACTCCCGCAATACCGCCAACTCCCGCCAGCAACAGACTCTCCATCAAGAGCTGTCGCACCAGACGCCAACGACCAGCGCCTAGACAAAGCCGCACGCTAATCTCTTTCCGCCGCGAGATCGCGCGCGCCAGTTGCATGTTTGCGATGTTGAAACACGCGATCAGCAGCACGAGCCCACTCGCGCCAAGCACGAGCGCCATCACGCCCCAAACTTCGTTCTCCGCCCTGAGCTCGTTGATTGGTTCCACGCCGATCGTCTTCTTTGGTCCACCCCTCGAATCAGTGGCGAGCCCGCTGCTAATTTGGCCCAGCAGCACATCCATCTCGCTGCGTGCTTCGACCGCGGTCTTTCCCGGTTTAAGACGCGCGTGCAAAGTGAGCCATTGAAACTCTCGGGCGCCGTACCAGTCTCGTTTCTCCGGAGCGACATCTTCGAAATAGACGGTGGGCATCGCCGCGCGCATCGAGAGTGGCAGCCAAATGTCGGGCATCTCGTAACGAAGGCCGACGAAATCTGGATTGGTTACACCGATAACAGTGAACGGCTTACCATTTAATAGAAGACTGCGACCAACGAGCTGTCGATCACCGCCAAAACGACGCTGCCAGAAGCGATGACTCAAGACGACAACGCTGTCCTCTTCGGAAGTGAAAGAGCGCCCGATGAGCGTGCCACCGCCGAGCATTGAGAAATAGTTATCTGAAACGAAATTGCCGAGGATCTCTTCAGGCTGCGTGTTCGGCTTGTTTTCGCCGAGCAGAAATTTTTCTTCTTCCTGCGCGGCGATCACGTCGGAGAACGACTGGTTGTGATCGCGCAGGTAGGCGTAATCAGGAAATGAAAAACGATCCTCTCGCCTGCCGCCTTCGAACGTGAGCCGCACGATCGACTCAGGTTCCTTCACCGGTTTCGGACGCAGAAATATGTTGAAAGCAGTGAAGAGCGCAGTGTTCACACCGATGCCGAGCGCGAGCGTTGTTATGACGATCGCGGTGAAGCCCGGCCGCTTTAATAACATCCGAATGCTGTATCGCAGATCCTGAATCATCTGTGTAATCTGTGGATTACTCTTCTCTCAACGCAATCATTGGATCAACGCGTGCAGCGCGGCGCGCGGGAATGTAACCCGCTACAGCCGCGACCACCGCAAGGACCAACGTCGCGAGTGCAATCGTCAGAGGATCGTTGGGCTTCAACTCGTAAAGCAGCGAAGCTGCTGTTTTCGTAACTGCCAACGACGCCAGCACACCCACCACCAGCCCAATCACTACCAGCGTCAACGCTTCACGCAACACCAGCCACAAAACGCTGCCACCGCGCGCACCGAGCGCCATACGAATGCCAATCTCATTCGTGCGCCGCGCAACGCCGTACGACATCACGCCGTAAAGTCCAACACACGCAAGCAACAGCGCGAGCAGCCCGAAGAAAGATGCAAGCCTTGCTACGAGTTTCTGTTGCACCAGCGAACGACCAATGTGATCCGAAAGACTCACAACGTCATCTACCGGCAGGTTGCGATTGACCTGTTTGAGCGTTTGCCGGATCTGCGGCACAACCGAATTCGCAGATCCGGAAAAACGCACGACAAGATTGCCGAGCACGTCCGGGAACTGCGAATACGGGTAGTAAGCCATCGGCTTGAACTGCTCCGTCAAGCTTTCATACTTCGCATCCTTCACGACGCCGATAACTTCGATATCCTCGGGTGATTCGCGACCATTTCCAAACCGCTTGCCGAGTGGCGAGCCGTTCGGAAAGAACCGCTGGGCCATCGACTCGCTAATCACCGCCACTTTTTGCGACTTGTCCATGTCTTGCGGTTCAAAGCTTCGACCCATCACGAACGGAATTCCCATTGCGGCAAAGTAGTCCGGGCCGACAATGTTGTTTCTGATGGAGCGCGCCTCTCCCTCGAGGGAATTCGGTTCGCTCGTATGCGCGATGGTGTCCCAAGAGCCCTGGTTGAAAGTGAAGAAGGCAAACGAAGCTGTCTGCACACCCGGAATGGCCTTGACCTTGTCTTCGGCTTCACGCAGTAAGCCAGGCAGTCGCGGGTCATCGCTGTTGTAACCGGTCGCCGAAGTGTCCACCTGCAACAGCATGACATTCTCTTCATTGAATCCGCTGGCAATACTTTGCAGGTTGATCAGCGTGCGCACGAAGAGGCCCGCGCCGACAAGCAGCAGAAGTGAAAGCGCGACTTGGGCTATCACTAACGTCTTGCCGAGTGGATTCCGCAGCGCGGTGAGTGCGGTAGTCTTTCCACCTTTGAGTGACGTGTTTGGTTCTATTCGAGAAGCACGCAAAGCGGGAACAGTTCCGAAAATGATCGCGCAGAGCAGCGAAACACCGATAGTAAACCCGAGCACGCGAAGGTTCGGCGTTATGTCGATGGGAAGCGTTTGTGGACCATCGGACGCCATTACTAACAATAAACGACTGCCCCACCACGCCAGGCCTACACCCGCAACTCCACCAAGTAAAGCAAGCAGTGCGCTCTCAGTGAACAACTGCCTGACGAGACGCATACGTCCCGCGCCTACGGCCAGACGTACCGCAAATTCTCTGCTGCGGGCTGTGCCATGGGCCAACAGCAAGTTCGCGACATTCGCGCTGGCTATCAACAACACCAGCGCCACCACTCCCATCAAAACTTTCAACGAGAGTGAAAACTGCTCGCGCAGCAGCGACAAACCTCTACTCATGGGTGTCAATTCGATGTTGGCTTTTTGGATTTTTTGAAGCTTGGCGGCCGGGGGCTGCTTACTGGGTCGCGATTCCAGCCACTGCTTGAAAAGCAGGTTAACCACGGCATTGGCCTGTTCCGCGGAAACGCCATTCTTCAGACGCCCGATGAGAAACAGCGATTGAAGGTCCTCGTCGTTTCGTGCGTCCCAGTGCATCGGCGGCATCTGCTTTTCCATCGCGAGTGGGATCCACAGGTCAGGAGCATTCCCGACTGTTGTGCCAAAAAATTCTTTCGGCGCCACGCCAACGATGGTGTATGCGATGTCGTCAATCGTGATCGTTTTGCCAACTGCCGATGGATTGCCACCCAGTCTCTTTTGCCACCACCCGTGACTCACGACTGTAACCGGATGACCACCCGGATTCTGATCGTCAGCCGCGGTCAACACACGCCCGAGTCCAGCGTTGACTCCCAAAACCGGAAAGTAGCTGCCCGAGACGAGTTGCACTTGCATCTGCTCGATGTCGTTGCTCGAGTTGACGAATCCATGCACGTTCCAGGGGATGCTCAAAAGACTCGCGACTCCGGAAAATACTTCAGTGTGTTGTTCTGCCCGGCGATAAAAAGGATACGAGAAGAGATCCGTGCTTCCATCGGGAAAGCTGTTGCTCATGCCCTGGTTGCGGCCCTTGCCGAACAGGACCAACTGATCGGGTTGCTGCACCGGCAGCGACTTGATCAGCACCGCGTCAAGCAGACTGAAGATCGCCGTGTTTGCACCGATACCAAGCGCGAGCGACAGCACCGCGATCAAAGTAAACGCGGGCTTCTTCATCAGAATCCGAAGTCCATAACGTATGTCCTGCAACATCAGTACCTCCTAATCCGTCCACAGATTACGCACATTTATTTCTGTGTAATCTGTGGATGGTTTTCATTCGTATCGCAGTGCGACCAGCGGATCGACTTTCGTTGCGCGGCGCGCGGGGAGATAGCACGCCAGCAAAGCAACCGCGATCAATCCCGCCGAGACGGCAGCGAGCGTCGTCACACTGTTTGGCGTAACTCCGAAAAGCAGCGCACCTATCAAACGCGAAGATGCAATCGACGCTGCAATTCCAACTACGATGCCGACACCAACCAGGACCACAGCGCGAATCATGACCAACCGGAAAACATCACGTCGCTGCGCCCCGAGCGCCACTCGAATTCCGATCTCGCGCGTACGTCGCGCCACTGAAAACGTCAACACACCATAGAGTCCAAGCGCTGTCAGCAACGTCGCCAGCAGTCCGAACGCCGCGGATAGCCACGTCACCAATCGTTCCTGGACCAGCGATTCATCGATCTCGGTGCTGAGACTCTTGATGTTGTAAAGCGGCAGGTGTGGATCGAGCGCTTTAAGTTGCGCTCGCAACTGTTCCGCGACAACGGCGGTGTTTGTCGTTGTCTTAACGTGCAAAGTCAGGTTTGTAAGCGTCGAGTCCTGCATTGTTGGAACATAGAAATGGCGACGGAGATTCTCGCGCAGGTTTACGTACTGAGCATCTTTGACGATTCCCACGATCGTCATGTCTGGAACCTCGTCCAGGCCGATTCTCTTTCCGATCGCGTTCACTGTGCCAAAGAAGTGCTTCGCCAGCTTCTCGTTGACGATTACAACCTTCGGCGCGCCGATGCGATCGTGGTCGTCAAAATCGCGTCCCATCACGAGTGGGATTTCGAGTGCTTTGAAGTAATCGGGCGAGACGTAGGTGACGTCGCAAGACATTCGCTCACCTTCGCGCGGCGTGTAACCTTCGACGACGATGCCGTTTTGATCCCAGCCACCCGAGATCGGTGAGTCGGAAGCGAGGCTCGCGAATTTGACGCCCGGCAGTGCACGCGTCTTTGCCAACAACTCGTCGTAAAACGTGGCTATTTTTTCTTTGGAGTAACCATTCAGCGCAGGATTAACACTGGCCAGCAGTACGTTCTCTTTGCCGAAACCGGTGTCGAGCGCGCGCAGGTTTTGCAGTGTCTTGAGTAACAGCGCAGCACTGACCAGCAGCGGTAGAGAGAGTGCGACCTGGACCAGGATCAAACCACTGCGCAAGCTGAGTAGCTTGCCCGCTGAAGTGAAACTACGAGATTCGACTTGAAGGCTTGGCGCAAAGACTTGTCGCGCAGATTGAATTGCCGGAGCGAGACTAAACGCGAGTCCCAGAAGAAGAGCAACGCCAACGATGAACGCATACAAGCGCCAATCGAAAGTTGCATTGAGATTTGCTTTGTAGTCTCGTGGCATGAAAGCAATGAGACCCGCCTGGATCCAAAGTGCGACGAACACGCCGGCAGCGCCACCGATTGCAGAGAGTACGACTCCTTCCGTTAGCCACTGCCGCAGCAACCGCAATCGTCCGGCGCCGAGTGCAAGGCGAACGGCTGTTTCCGGCGCTCGCACTGTGGCTCGCGCCATCATGAGATTTGCGAGATTCGCGCACAGGATCAGCAGCACTGCGCACGTTGCGCCGAAGAGGAGCCACAGCGACGTGTGGAGTTCCTTCTGCAAGTAACGCAGGCCTTGATCGCCGGGCGACAAAGCGATACGGCGCGCGAGAAACTGTTCTCGATCAAATGCGCTTACAGTGGCGGGCAACTTTTGCGCGTCGGCTTCTCTAATTTGTTTGTAAAGCACGCTCAGCGATGCCTGGGCCTGTTCAGTCGTGACATCTGCTTTTCGCCGCGCCATCACACTGAGCCATTGATGCCGGCGGTTTTGCATTCGCGTCGGCGGGAGTGGATGGAACACCGGCGTCATCATTAAGGGCACACGGACGTCAGGATTGAATGAGAGATCGAGTCCGTAGAAACTTGGTGGTGTCACACCCAGCACCGTGACAGGTTGTTCGTTGACCAGAATTGTCTTGCCAATCAGGTTTGGATCTTTGTTGAATCTTCTGTCCCAAAAGGCATAACTCAGCACCGCCACCGGATGCGCACCGGGGATGCGATCGTCTTCCTGGGTGAACAGTCTTCCGGCCCAAGGTTTCACTCCCAGCACCTCGAAAAAGTTTCCACTGACGAGCTCACCGCCGACACGTTCAGTTTGATCGCCGTAACTGACATTCATCTGCACACCACTGCGGGCGAGTACGCCAGAAAAAACAGAGTTCCGGTCGCGCAGATCCTGGTACATGGGATAGGAGAAAGAGCTGTCGTAGGTTGGGCCTTCTTTCGGGTCATAGACCGAGAGCACTGCAAGCTGATCGGGGTTCGTTACCGGTAAGCTTTGCAGGAGTACCTTGTCGAGCAACGAAAAGATCGCGGCGTTCGCGCCGATTCCGAGAGCAAGCGTGAGCACAACCACGGAAGCAAACGCAGGGTTCTTCGCCAGCATGCGCAGCGCGTAACGGATGTCCTGAAACATATATCACTCCTAATCCATCCGCAGATTACGCAGATTTATTTCTGTGTACTCTGTTGATGGCTTCATTCGTATCTCAGCGCGACTGACGGATCGACTCTCGTCGCTCGTCGCGCCGGGATGTAACAGGCCAACAACGCAACGACGAACAAGATCGCCGCGACACTCGCGAAAGTAAACGCGTCTGTCGGTGTTACTCCAAAAAGCAACTTGCTCATCAAGCGCGTTAACGCAAAAGCTCCCGCCAACCCGATAAATATGCCCAGCAGCGCGAGCGACATGCCGCTGCGCAAGACCATCTTCATAACGTCGCGCAACTGCGCGCCCAGTGCCATGCGCACACCAATCTCCTGCGTTCGTTGCGCGACCGATTGGGCCACGACTCCGTATATGCCTGCGGCCGCGAGCACCAGCGCGATCAGCGCGAACGTTGCCAGCAGTACAACGTTCATGCGTTGCGGCGCAACCGACAGATCGAGACGTCGATTCATCGTGACGACGTCTTCAATCAAGATCTCTTTTTCTGCGCTCTTGAGCTCACGCTGGACCGGCGCCGCCAGGCTGAGCGGATCTCCAACGGTCCGCACCAGCAAAGTCATTTCGCTCCACGGCCGTTTAGCGTGAGGCTCGTAAGTCGCCAGATCGGGTTCCGCGTCGAGTCCGGTGTGATTGACGTTTCCGACGACACCGACAATCGTTAGCCATGGTTCATGTTCCGGTGGGCCAATCTTGATCCGTTTACCGACAGCATCGCCCTCAGGCCAGTAGCGTTGGGCCATCTTTTGATTGATGATTACGACGTCGGGCTTACCCCCCGAATCGCGATCATCAAACTCTCGGCCTTGCAGCAGAGGTATGCCCATCGCTCGAAAATAGTTTGGCAGTATGCGGCGGTAGCTGACGCCTGGCGCTTCGCCGGCCTCGAA
>JBKPJS010000619.1:0-6997 GCA_046730815.1 Acidobacteriota bacterium | reverse complement strand
CCAGGGCACCATCGCAGGCACCCACGTCCGGCTACGTGCTTCAAGACTGCCAATCGCAATCGGGCTGTAAAGTCTCGATCGCGCCGCCTCCTCGGCAGTCGGCCAGCGAGTTTCGAGTATTTTGTGCCTGATGGGATTAGCAAACTTCCACATGATCTCGATTCACAGATTACACGGATTACGCGGATATGAGTAACTCTGTTACATTTATCTGAGGGAGGACGACTTGATTGGCTGATGATGAGTTACTGAAGTGGCGCAGCGAGTTTCCGATACTCGATAAGACTGTTTACCTGATCTCGCACAGTCTCGGCGCGATGCCTAAAGCCACGTATGAACGGCTCCAGGAATACGCGCATGCGTGGGCGACGAGAGGCGTGCGCGCCTGGGCCGAGGGCTGGTGGGACATGCCCGTAACAATCGGCGATGAAGTCGCCAAGATCATTGGCGCCGAGCCCGGCAGCGTCGTGATGCACCAGAATGTCTCCATCTGCCAATCGCTGGTGCTCTCGTGTCTCGAGCCCACGCCACGGCGAAATAAGATCGTCTATTCGGAACTCAACTTCCCTTCGGTTATGTATGTGTATGAGGCTCACGCTCGCGACGGAAAGCTGCGAATCGAAACCGTAAAATCCGACGACGGAATGACGGTCTCTGTGGAACGAATGCTGGCGGCGATAGACGAGACAACGCTGCTCGTTCCCTTCTCTCACGTTCTCTTCAAGAGCGCGTTTTTGCAGGACGCAAAAGCAATCATCGACAAAGCGCACGAAGTGGGTGCAATGGTCGTGCTCGATACGTATCAATCCGCGGGCACGGTTCCGTTCAGCGTAAAGGATTTGAACGCAGACTTCGCTACTGGTGGCTCAGTCAAGTGGCTTTGTGGCGGACCAGGCGCCGGCTACCTGTACGTCAGGCCTGATTTGCAAGCTAAGTTGGAACCGAAGACAACGGGCTGGATGGCCCACGAGGCGCCCTTCGCCTTCGACACAGAATTGCGTTACGCAAGTAACATCACGAGATTCCTGCACGGCTCACCAGCAATTCCCGCGCTGTATGCAGCGCAATCCGGCTACCAGATTATCAATGAGATCGGTCTCCAGAAGATTCGTGAGAAGAGCATGCGCCAAACAGATTATCTAATCGCTCTCGCAGAGGAAGCGGGTTTCAAAGTAACGAGTCCGAAAGATGCCAGGCAGCGTGGAGGAACTATCACCATCGCGCACGAACACGCAGCAGCCGTGGCGAAGGAACTCATTCGTCGCGAGTTTATCATCGACTACAGGCCGGGCGCCGGTATTCGTATTTCGCCTCACTTTTACACGACGGACAATGAGTTGGAGCTCGTGATCGACGAAATGAAGAAGATCGGCGACTCTGAAAGTTACCGCGAACATGAAACGGCGGGAGCGGCGTTTTAGATGTCAAAAAATTACGGCGACAATCCGCCTCTCTCTTACAACAAGTATCTTCGTGTCCAGGATCTAATTAATCTTCAGGATTGCCTGTCCACTCCCGCGCATCACGATGAGCTGCTTTTCATCACCGTGCATCAGGCATATGAACTGTGGTTCAAACAGATCCTTCACGAGCTCGATGCGGCGATTCTATTAATGGAAGAAGATCGGATCCCGGCGGCTGCCCGCGCTTTGAGACGGGTGGTGGAAATCGAAAAGTTACTCGTCAAACAGATCCATATTCTCGAAAGCATGACGCCGATCAGTTTTCTGGCATTTCGCGATCAGCTCAATCCAGCCAGCGGTTTTCAGTCAATGCAGTTTCGCGAGATCGAGTTTTCTTCGGGATTGAAAGATAAAGGCATCCTTCGTGAATTCTCGAATGATGAGTTTGCTTTTAAACGCCTTGAGGCGCGAATGGCCAATCCTTCCCTCGCAGACTGCTTCTATCGCGTGCTTCAGCGGCGTGGTTTGAACGCTCCGCTCAATCCGGCAGACGCCGATCAGAAAACGGCTTATGACAAACGAACCCGTGCAGTGCTCGAGGTGCTAACTCATTTCGAAGAGCGTTATGAAGAGTTTCAACTCGCCGAAGTCCTGCTCGAACATGACGAGCATTTCTCGCTCTGGCGCTCACATCACATCAAGATGGTGGAGCGCATGGTCGGCGCCAAACGTGGAACTGGTGGATCGGAAGGTATCGGTTATCTCAAGACCACTCTCGACAAGAAATTCTTTCCCGAACTTTGGGAAGCCCGCACGTATCTCGATATTACTCACGGTGAGGGTGGCTGTCCGTTTGCGCATTGATCACAAAGCCATCCACAGATACGCAGATTAATATACCTGTGTAATCTGTGGATAGCTTGCCCCCGCTCCGACCGAGGCAACCGTAATGGAGAAAGAAAGAAGATCCGCGCCGCGTGCCAGGGTGAATTTGCCGGCCCGTTGGGAAGGCACAGTCTCGCGCCAGAATGCGACTGTTACCGATCTCAGCCGCAATGGATGCTTCGTGCTTACCGGTGGGAAGGTTGAAGTAAAAGAGCTCGTCTGGCTGGAGATTCAGCTCACAAATCTACAGGCGGTTAACATCTGGGGAGAAGTTGTTAACGAGGCGTCGGAGATCGGTTTTGCAGTGCGGTTCAATTCGAGCAGCCAGGAAGATGAAGCGGCGCTCGCGAACTATTTGGAAACCATTTTTCAGTCAGGCAAGAAAGGGTAGGCAAACAGATTGCACACTTCGTTTCCCGAACGGTTCAACATGGCCGATTACTTCCTCTACCACAATCTCGAGGAAGGCCGGGAAAATAAGATTTGTCTGTATTTTGAAGATCGAACGTGGACCTACGGCGAAGTCGCGCGACTCTCGAACCAAACGGGAAACGCATTGCGCGAGTTTGGTGCGGACATCGAAGATCGAGTGCTCCTGGTCCTGCCTGATTGCCCGGAGTTTGTTTGGACGTGGTTTGGAGCAGCGCGCATCGGATCAGTAATCACGATGGTGAATCCGCTGTTGCCGGTTGCTGACTACGAGTACTACCTCGATTACACACGCGCCAAAGTTGCAGTTGTCCATGACTCACTACTGAAAACATTTGCCGAAGCTGCTGCGAGTGCGCGCTACTTGCGCAGCGTCCTGGTCGCAGGCAATGAATCTGAATTGCCTGAGACTAAAAACATTCGTTGGGCGCGGCTTAGCGAAGCAGTAAACGACGCTTCTGAGGAGTGCTCACCCGCCGATACTCGTCGTGACGACATAGCGATCTGGCTTTTCACTTCAGGCTCGACGGGCCATCCCAAGGGCGCGGTCCATCTTCAACACGACTTGCCATTCAACACAGAAGTATTTGCGAAAGCGACAATGGGTGTTTGCGCTGACGATCTCACCGTTTCGGTACCCAAGCTGTTCTTCGGATACGCTACCGGCACCAACTTACTTTTTCCTTTCGCAGTGGGCGGGGCAACGGCACTCTTCTCGGAACGATCGACGGCGAAAAAGATGTTTGAAGTGATTAAGCGCTATCGACCAACAATTCTCACGACAGTGCCGACGATGATCAACTCGATGCTGAACGTGCCCGGCGC
Organism: Acidobacteriota bacterium; assembly: GCA_046730815.1. Taxonomy (GTDB): domain Bacteria; phylum Acidobacteriota; class Blastocatellia; order Pyrinomonadales; family Pyrinomonadaceae; genus PSRF01. Next base: position 3,455 of record JBKPJS010000619.1, on the reverse strand, counting down.
TTCAGCAGAAGATATTTCAAGTTTGCGATTCTGTTACTCGGCGGGTGAAGCGTTGCCCAAGGAACTTTACGAACGTTGGATGAATGCTTTTGGAGTAGACATCTGCGACGGCATCGGATCCGCCGAGATGTTTCACATCTACATTACCAACCGGCCGGGCGACATCAAGCCGGGCAGTCTCGGCCGCATCGTCGACGGCTACGAAGCCAGGATTGTCGATGCAGAAGGTAAAGAGGTCGCCACGGGTGAAATGGGAACACTGCGGATCAAAGGCGAGTCGGCGGCGCTGTGTTATTGGAATGCGCACGAGAAGTCAAAGGAGACTTTTGCGGGCGACTGGTGCAACACGGGTGATCAGTTTCACGTCGATGAAGATGGTTACTACTGGTATCACGGCCGCACCGACGATATGTTGAAGGTCTCAGGCATTTTCGTGGCGCCGGCGGAGATCGAGAATTGTCTGTTACAGCATGAGGCGGTGTTGGAATGCGCGGTGGTGGGGCACGAGTCTGATGGGCTGGTGAAGCCGAAAGCGTTCGTTGTGTTACGTGAAGGATTTGAGAAGGCTAATGAGCTTGCGGAAGAGATCAAGCAGTTCGTAAAAGACCACATCGCAATCTACAAGTATCCTCGCTGGGTAGAGTTTGTTGACTCACTCGCGAAAAACGATCGCGGCAAGATAGACCGGAAAAAACTAAAATAAGCCGCAGATTTACGCAGAAAAACGCAGATTTAGTAACAAAGCGGACGGAAGAAGCTTTCTAATCTTTTTGCTGAATCTGATCTGCGTTTTTCTGCGTAAATCTGCGGCTTATCTTCTTCGTTCGAGATCGTAATCGCGCAGGCGGCGATAGAGAGTAGAGGGTGAGATGCCGAGGATCTCGGCTGTCTTGCCGCGGTGCCAACCAGTCTGTTCGAGCGCTGCGAGGATTTGTTGTCGCTCAACTTCGCGTAACGACCCAGGCGCGGATGAAATTGCCGGAGCAATAGGCGTGTCACCAACAACAGCGGAAGGTGCGACACCCGACAACACAGGCGCAGCAATCGCCGGTCGCGTAACTTCAGGCGGAAGCTCCGACAACGTAATCCGACCGTTGTTTGAAAGAATAACCGCACGCTCCAAACAATTCTTCAACTGCCTCACATTGCCCGGCCAACTATACAAACGCAACGCAGTGTAAGCCTCTTCCGTCAATTCCGGCGGATGAGTGCCGGCAACCTGTTTGAGCAGGTAACGCGCCAACGGATCGATGTCTTCAGGCCGCTCTCGCAACGGCGCCAGGCTGATCTGAAAACCGTTGATTCGATACAGCAGATCCGATCGAAACACGCCATCGTTAACAACCGTATCGAGATTCCTATTCGTAGCGGCGACGATGCGAACGTTAACTTCAACCTTGCGCACACCTCCAACCCTGAAGAACGTGCGAGTCTCGATCGCGCGCAAAAGCTTCGCCTGCAACTGCGCCGGCAACTCCGTTACCTCATCGAGAAACAGCGTTCCGCCGTCAGCCAGTTCAATCAAACCGAGCTTACGACCCTTCGCTCCTGAGAATGCTCCAGCCTCATAGCCAAACAACTCCGACTCAAGCAACGATTCCTGGAACGCTGCACAGTTCAAATCCACAAACGAAGCTTCCGAGCGGCTCGACAGCCTGTGAATGGCATGGGCCACCAGTTCTTTTCCTGTGCCCGATTCTCCCGTAATCAACACAGAGGCTTCCGAAGGCGCTACGCGTTCGATCAGCCGGATCGCTTCTTTCATCACTTCCGACACAGAGACGATCTCGGGTAAAGCCGACTGCCGCGCTAACTGCTCCCGCAGTCGCACATTGTCCACGCGCAGCCGTCGTTTATCCGCGGCCTGCTTCACGCGAACGTCAAGCTCTGTGATGCTGTAAGGTTTCGTGAGGTAGTCGTAAGCGCCGAGCTTCATCGCCTCCACAGCGGTTTCCACTGTTGCCTGGCCCGTCAACATGATCACTTCCGGCGGATTGGGCCGTTGATGAACCCGTCGCAGCAGTTCCATCCCGTCGATGCGCGGCATGTTTATGTCACACAACAAAACATCGACGTTGCTCTCTTCAAGGCGCCGTAACGCGGCTTCACCATCGGGCGCGGCCTGCACGCGGTAACCCAGCCGCTCCAATTCCTTTTGCAGGACCAGGCGAAGGTTGGCCTCATCTTCTGCGATCAGAATCCGTGCCTGCTGTTGCTCACTCAAACTGTCTGTTCCTCGCTTAGATTGACTGCGGAGAGGGCGATCGTGAAAGTAGTGCCTACTCCCACGGTCGATTGCACGTCAAGGCTGCCGCCGTGCTCCGTTAAGATACCATAACATACGGCCAGGCCGAGACCTGTTCCTCTTCCAATTTCTTTCGTGGTGAAGAAGGGTTCAAAAATCTTGGGAAGATTCTCGGGCGGAATTCCGACGCCTGTGTCGTTGACTTCAACCACGACCTTATCGGCTTCGTTGCGTCCGTTGATTGTCAACACGCCGCTCTCGCCCATCGCATCGAGCGCATTCGTCGCCAGCGCAATCACAGCCTGTTGCAACTGGCCCGGATCTCCGGAAACAGGCAGCAAATCGTGAGCTATTTCAACATTGAACTCGACTGCCGGGCTTCGCTTCTGGTGTGAAAGTAAACGGACCGCCGAGCGAATGATGTCCGCAAGGTTAATCGTTACATGGTCCGAATTGCGCGTGCGGCTGAAATCGAGCAGGCCCATCGTGATGCTCTTACAACGGAACGCTTCGCTGCGAATCAAGCCGAGGTACTCGCGCAGATCTTCGAGAGACGATGAACCGTCGAAAGCGCCTTCGTTGACGCGTGCTTCAAGCGACTCGGCACAAGCAGAAATGGTCGCGAGCGGGTTATTGATTTCGTGCACCACTCCCGCCGCCAACCGTCCCACCGCCGCGAGTTTCTCCGCGCGCGCGATGGCACGGTTCGCTTCAACTCGATCCGTGACTTCCTCGCCAACAGTAATGACATGCGTCACTTGTCCGGTGTTATCGGTCCACATCGGGATCTTGCTGATGACCCAGTGCCGGATGTCACCATTTGGCGAGGGTGTCTCCTGATCGATGCGTTCGATCTCACCGCTCTCGAACACACGCGCGAATTCCTCCTCCAACACATCGCGTGGCTGTCGCGTCAGGACGTTGAAAACATTCCTGCCCAAAACTGAACCACGCGGGATGCCGAGCTCGCCGAGTTCGCGGTTGCGGTTCCATGCAACGACGCGATAGTCACGATCGATTGCATAAAGCGACAGCGGCAGGCTATCGACGATTGCTTCGATAAATCGCTTCTGCGCTTCAGTTTCAGCAGTCCGCTTCTCCACTTCTCGCGCAAGACTCAGCGACGTGTCACGCGCAGCTTGATATAGCGAACAGATGTGCGCAGCCAGAGACGTCTGTTGTGCGGCCGCGTCGATCAGGCGTCTCTCCG
>JBKPJS010000618.1:0-4079 GCA_046730815.1 Acidobacteriota bacterium | reverse complement strand
CCGGTTCCACTCCGCAAATCCCAAAGGACCACCTGTTGCCACAATCGCCGGTCGTCATCGCCGTCACGGTCATCGCACTTGTGATCGCGATCTGGTACGTCGTTTACAAGACACCCTTCGGACTGCGACTGCGATCCGTCGGCGAGAACCCTGAAGCTGCGGACGCAGCCGGCGTGAGCGTCGCGAAGATAAGGTATTCGGGTGTGTTGCTTGCCGGCATCCTGGCAGGTCTTGGAGGCGCATACCTATCCATCGGCCAGTCGTCATTATTTACCAGGAACATGACGGCCGGACGCGGCTTCATTGCGCTCGCGGCTTTGATCTTCGGAAAATGGCGACCAGTGCAAACGCTGTTCGCGTGTCTTCTGTTTGGGTTTACTGAAGCGGTTTCGATCCAGATGCAGGGCGTGTTCAAGCTGCCATCCGGTGACGATATTCCAGTGCAGTTTATTCAAATGGTGCCGTACGTCTTGACCATCGTGGTGCTTGCGGGGTTTATTGGATCGTCCCGGCCGCCGCGAGCTTTGGGTATACCGTATCAGAAAGAGAAGTAGGCAATGGTTGAGCGAATGGCAAGCACGAGTATTTACGAACGCGCCGAACATGCCACGCGGGTCGTCAGGGCCCGAGTAAATGTAGAGCCACGAATCGCAATCGTGCTCGGCAGTGGCTTGGGCGGATTTGCTGACGACTTCGAAGACAGTGTCGGCATACCTTACGAAGAGATACCTGGATTCGTCCGTTCCACTGCAGAGGGTCACGTGGGCCGGCTCGTAGTGGGCAAGGTGGACAGTGTTCCGGTTTTAGCGATGCAGGGCCGCGTGCATTACTACGAAGGCTACTCGTTTGAAGAAGTTACATTTCCTATTCGCACTTTCAAACTGCTGGGTATCAAAACGCTGATCCTGACCAACGCCGCCGGTGGAATAAACGTGCAGTTAACTCAGGGCGCGTTAATGGTCATCAGCGACCATCTCAACTTGATGGGCGACAATCCATTGCGTGGACCAAACGACGAACGATTTGGACCGCGCTTTCCTGATATGTCGGCGGTCTACTCTCCGGAATTGCAGGAGCTGGTTGTCGATGAGGCAAAAGCGTGCGGCGTGGAAGTGCGGCGTGGGATCTACGGTGGTCTGTCTGGTCCAAGTTATGAAACTCCGGCTGAGATTCATCTGCTGCGAACTCTCGGAGCGGACGCGGTCGGGATGAGCACAGTCCCGGAAGCCGTTGTGGCGCGGCACATGGGACTGGAGGTGCTGGGGATTTCATGTATCACGAACATGGCCGCCGGGATCGGCGATGAGCCGATCAATCATGAAGAAGTGATGGCAACCGGCGATCGTGTGCGTGATACATTTGCGCAGTTGCTGCGGCGCGTAGTCAGTCGCATTCATAGTCGAGTGTGAGGAGGATTTACATCCTGAAAAATCTGGTAAATCCTGTAAAAAACTAGTGAGCATGATAATTGGCATTTCGGGTGGCACTGGATCGGGAAAGACCACGGTTGCGAATCGCATCCTCGAATCGGTCAGTGCCAGCGAAGTAGTTTTTATTCAGCAAGACTCCTATTACCGAAATCTCACCGATCTGCCGCTGGACTATCGCGGCCTCGCTAATTTCGACCATCCTGATGCACTCGACAACGAGCTACTCGTCAATCACGTGAGGCGATTGAAATCAGGCGAACCGATCGAACTGCCACTTTACGACTTCAAAACGAATTCGCGTTTGAGTGAAACTCGCACGGTCCAACCCAAGCCCATCGTGATCGTGGAGGGAATTCTGATCTTCGCCGATCCGCGTTTGCTGGAGCAGATGGATATAAAAGTGTTTGTCGATACGCCTGACGACATTCGCTTCATTCGCCGGCTGCGGCGTGACATTGCCGAACGCGGTCGCACAGTGGAATCAGTAATCGAACAATATCTGGAAACGGTCAGGCCAATGCACATGCAGTTTGTCGAGCCGTCGAAGCGTTATGCCGACGTTATCATCCCCGAGGGTGGTCATAATCTCGTTAGCATCGATTTGTTGAGTGGAAAAATTCGCGAGAGGCTGGCCAGTTCTTTATCAACTGTTGGAGGTCAACTTTGAGCGAAGACTTAGAGTCGTTGATTGAAGCGGCGAAGCGTGCGCGCTTGCAATCAGTGGCGCCATTTTCGAATTTTCTTGTCGGCGCGGCAGTCAGGACCGCTGATGGGAAGGTTTACACCGGATGCAATGTCGAGAGCGCGAGTTATGGTTTGACGGTTTGCGCGGAACGTGTCGCGATCTGGAAGGCGCTTTCGGAAGGTGAACGGCAGTTTACAGAACTGGCTGTCGTGGCTGACACGGAAACGTTGACGCCGCCGTGTGGAACGTGTCGCCAGATAATTTGGGAGTTTGCGAGAGGCGCGACGATCGTGTTCGCTAATCTCGAGGGAAAACGGGAGGAGTTTCATATCGCCGATCTGTTGCCGCGTGCGTTCGATGCGCGGTTTTTGAAAAACAAATGAATCCGTATCAATCCGTGTTTATCTGTGTTTCCCTGATCTTAATGACCACGCTTTCAAATGCCACCGCTCAAACTCGCCGGCAGCCGGCAGATCTGCTTGTGCTCGGTGGCACGATCGTCACGATGGACCAGACGCGCCGGATCGTCGAGGACGGCGGAATCGCGATCTCCAAGGGACGTATCGTGGCGATCGGCTCGCGTGCGGAGATTGAGCGTAGCTACACGTCACGGCAGAGAGTTACTGCTGCCGGCCGGGTCATCACACCGGGTTTAATCAACGGCCACACGCACGTTCCGATGGTCCTGTTTCGCGGGCTCGCCGACGATCTCGACCTCCAGGAGTGGTTGACGAAATACATCTTCCCGGCAGAGGCTAAAAACGTTACCGAAGAATTCGTTCGCGTGGGATCACGGCTCGGACTGGCCGAGATGATTCGCGGCGGCACTACGACGTTCTGCGACATGTACTACTTCGAAGACGCGATTGCCGATGAGACTGCGAAGGCCGGTGTTCGCGGGGTGCTGGGTGAAACGATCATCGACTTTCCTGTCGCCGACAACAAAACCAATGCGGAGGGCATGGCCTACGTCGAGAAGTTTGTCGCTCGTTGGAAAGGGCACGAACTCATAATCCCTGCGATCGCGCCTCACGCGCCTTACACAGTTTCGGAACAACACCTCAAAGCAGCGCGCGCATTCTCCGATCGCACTGGTGTACCCATTGTCATCCACATTGCGGAGACGAAGCGGGAAGTGGACGACAGTGTAAAAGAGAAAGGCGCGAGTCCGGTTGCTTATCTCGAACGCATTGATTTCCTGAACGATCATGTGATCGCGGCTCACGTGGTGTGGCCGCAGGGAACTGACATCGCGATCCTGAAGCGGCACGGTGTTGGCGTCGTCCACAATCCGCAGTCAAACATGAAACTCGCTGCCGGAGTCGCGCCCGTGCCGAAGATGATGACGGAAAACGTTTTGGTGGGTTTGGGTACGGACGGAGCCGCCTCAAACAACGATCTGAACATGTGGGAAGAGATGGACACAGTGGCCAAGCTGCACAAGGTGTTCACCGGTGATCCGAAAGTGATCTCGGCACAGCAGGCGTTTGAGTTGGCAACTATCCGCGGCGCACAGGCGCTGCATCTCGAAAAGGAGATTGGCTCACTCGAGACAGGAAAACGCGCGGATCTATTGGTTATCGATCGCGATACGCTCAATCAAATACCGCTCTACAACGTTTACTCCGATCTCGTGTATGCGACCAAAGCTTCGGACGTTGAGAGCGTCATCATCAACGGCCGGGTGGTGATGCGCAACCGCCGTTTATTAACCCTCACCGATACCCCAGTCAAAAACGACGCCCGCGCCTTCCGCGACAAGATCATCAAGAGCCTCGGCACGACCAGTGCGCCATAACCGGCGACCAATTTATGGAATCTTATAGTTCTGAATTCTGACAAGATCCGAGGCCAGTCGGCTGTGGGGCAAAAAACTAGCTAAAGCAAACCCAGCTAACCCCCAAAAATTCTACGTCATCAACCCAATCCCAAAGCCCAACCTTCGTTTCAATATAAGCCTTGGC
>JBKPJS010000617.1:0-1506 GCA_046730815.1 Acidobacteriota bacterium | reverse complement strand
TTGTGGACGAGGACGACCGCGAAGTGCCTGATGGTGAGTTAGGCGAAATTGTCTTGCGCGGTGAGAACATCCTGAAGGGTTACTACAAAAACGACGCCGCCAATACCTCAGCGTTTCGGAATGGCTGGTTTCACACGGGAGACATCGGCTATCGCGATACGGATGGTTTCTATTACATCGTCGATCGCAAGTCAGACATGATCATTCGCGGTGGTGAAAATATCTATCCGCGTGAGATTGACGAAGTGCTTTACCAGCATCCGGATGTCTCGGCTGCTGCTGCCGTGGGCGTTAAGGACGATCTCTATGGTGAAGAAGTCGCGGCGGTAGTCGTACTGAAAGCTGGAGCAAGTACTACAGAGCAGGAAGTAATCGATTTTTGCAAAGCGCGACTGGCGGACTTCAAATGTCCAAAGACAATTCGCTTCGTTGAAGATATTCCGAAGGGTCCGACAGGGAAGTTGTTGAAGCGAGAGCTGGCAAAGATGTTATCCACAGATTACATAGATTCCACAGACTTGATCGAGTTGATCTGAGTAATCTGTGGAATCTTCGGATGACTGCGTCTTCGATCGATCAGCCACGCGCCGAGGAGCCACAAACCGCAGATGCCGATCATAATCGGCGAGAACCATTTGCCGTACAAACCATCAGGTGAAAACTTTTCAGTCGCCTCATGAAGGAAGTCGCTGTTAGGCAATAAGCCTGCTTCGGCAAACTCGTGGAAGGAATAGATGCTGACTTGAATCATGAAGAGGAGCAGGAAGATTCCGGTGACTTGAAAGAAGCGTCGCACATTGATCAAGTGACCAAACCGCGCCCAACCGAAAGCAAATAGGATCGCCGCCCCGAGGCCAAGCAAAGCGCCACTGATCAGGTTTCCATCTTTTATCTGCATCAGCATCAAGGCCGTTTCCATTCCCTCGCGCGTGATCATCAGGAAGGTAAACAGAAACACACCCAACACCGCCGCCGAACGCGAACTCTTCGAAGAGACTGCGCTCAATCTTTCCCGCATTCGTTGCTGAATTTTTGGTCCGGTGCGCCACATGTGAATTACAAGCGTTGCAACCATCACCACCGCAATCGCGCCCAGAATCGCTTCTCGCAATGCCTCATTCGCAAAGAACTGGCTAACATAACTGCCGATGAAAGAACCAAAAATGTTCTGCACCGTGGCATCGTCAACACCGGTGTTGAGCAAGTAGGCAAGACCACCGCTCGCCGCCAGGGCCAGCGCGATGGCGACGTAGACTGAAGAGGTCAGCCACCGTTGGTCCGATTTGCGGAGGTACGCGAGGATGACGGCCACGAGCAGGAAGGATTCGAACCCTTCGCGCATTACAATGATGAATGAGTTCAGCATGGCCGCGGCAGTATAGCCGAGTTGAAAATAGATTTCAATTTCAGGTGGTGCCCCTGGTTGGTTTTCTCTGTGCAACCTCTGTGTTCTCTATGTCTCTGTGGTTGTTTTTGCGCCAAGTAAACCACAGAGACACAGAGAAC
>JBKPJS010000616.1:0-2133 GCA_046730815.1 Acidobacteriota bacterium | reverse complement strand
ATGCACGATCGGGCGTTGATCCGGATCCTTTTCGGCCTGACGCAGCACCTCGTGAGTGACCGGCGCGGTGTCGCCTTCGCCAAAGGCAATATATTTCAGCAAGTACGAAACAGGATTCCCCTCACTCCAACCAAAATAAACGTGCGGCAACTTTCCGGTTTCGTTTCTGAGAAAAAGTAAAAACGCAGCTATCGCATTCGGCACCGCGGGCGATTCAGTTCGCAGGATCTTAAAGCCATCCACTGTCTCGCCTTTAATCTTGAGCACGCCGGAAAATTCCGATGCGTCTCCAGGTGTAACTTCGAAGAAGAGTATCGGCTCGCCTGCTGGAATGTGATTGTCGAGCCGTTTCTCCTTTTCCTTCAGTTGATACTCGAGCGCATCGCCGCGATCGCATCGATTCGTGATGATGCGCACCGTACCCTTGGCCGCTTTGCGAACAAACTCGCGGGCCGTGTCGTCGAGCTCGATCTTTTCAACTCGCAACTCCGTCGAACGCCAAACGCGAGAGAACAGCGAACTAATCACGATAGCAGCGATAAAGATCAACGCGATCTTAATGCCTTCAGGTTGTCCGAAAATATTGGTGATAGTTGTGTAAGTGAACACCAAAGAGATCAACATGAACACCCACTGCACGCGTTCGCCTCGACGGCGCGCTGAGAGTGTGACTGCAATCGCGGCCGACGTCATCAATGCGAGCACGCCTGTGGCGTACGCTCCGCCCTGGGCGTCGACGTCAGCTCTAAACAAAATCGTCACGAGGAAACAGATTAAGGTAAAAACAACAACAAGCGGACGTGTAGCGCGCGCCCATTCAGGCGCCATTCCGTATCGCGGCAGGTAACGCGGCACTATGTTGAGTAAACCGGCAAGGGCGGACGATCCCGCGAACCAGAGTATCGAGATCGTGCTCAAGTCGTAGACAGTTCCGAACACGTCGCCAAGATAATAATGTGCGAGGTAGGCCAGGGCGCGGCCGTTTGCGCTTCCCGCTTCCTGGGTGTCGGTTTCAGGACGAAATTCTTCGGCGGGAATGAGCATGGTGGTCACGATGCTGCTCGCGAAAAGCAGAAAGCTCATTATCAGAGCTGCCACCGTGAGCAACTTGCGCGTGTTGTGAATGCGGCCCCCGAGCTGTGCGGCGGATTCACCGGGCCGAGTGAGATGGCTTAAATCCTCCGGATAATTAATATCTAAGCCACCCTTCACGAGGGGCATTACCACCACACCGGTCTCAAAACCCGATAGGCCGAGCGCGAGTTTTGGAAACACCCACAATGCGGTCCCAATCATCGCAAACGGACTCCGGTATGTCTGAAAAAGACCACGCTTCCAGTCCCAGAGAGCGGTAGGGTGCGTGAAGATTTCATAGAAACCAACCGTAACAACCGTTAGATTGAGCGCCAGGTAGACTGCAACCAGAAAAACTGCGATCCCGATTGCTTCCTTGAAGCCGCGCAAAAAGATTGCTCCCAGCCCGGTAATCATAATGAGTGTGACGATGATCCGGTGATGGAAGAAATTGAGGTGCTCCATCACAAACGGATTCTCGACGATGTGCGCCGTAGCGTCGGCGGCTGAGAGTGTGATCGTGATTATGAAACTAGTACTTGCGAATCCGAGTAATGCAAGGACGAAGAGTTTTCCCTTCCAACGCGAAAGCAAATTCTCGAGCATCGAGATTGAGCCGTCGCCGTGAGGACTTTCCGCAGCGACGCGTCGGTACATTGGCAGCGCGCCAAACAGAGTGAGAAAGATCAGAACCAGCGTGGCAATCGGTGAGAGTGCGCCCGCCGCAATGAACGCGATGCCTGGCTGGTAGCCGAGCGTAGAAAAATAATCTACTCCGGTTAGGCACATCACCTGCCACCAGGGATGCTGCTTGTGCGCGGTGGATGAATCCTGCGCTGAGCCGCTTCGCCGTATGCCCTCGAAAAGCCAGAGGTTGAACTTGCGTCGTGATCTCTGGAACAGCCCCATGATGTCAGTTAACAAAAAAAGCGGGCGGGGGCCTCCCACAGCCCCCACCCTAAGGCCACGTGTCCTCACCCCACGCGACCACTTCGTCCACCGGGGAGGTGAACGCAAGCGGATTATGCAATAGTCCGTCTAAACTTTCAACCTGCTTAT
>JBKPJS010000615.1:0-4035 GCA_046730815.1 Acidobacteriota bacterium | reverse complement strand
AGCGATCCACGCGAGGTACTTGGCGTCGGTGTCTCTACAAAGATTGAAAGCATTGAAATTCGCTGGCCCAGCGGAACCGTAGACAAACTGACGAACCTTCCGCTCAATAGGTATATAAAGATTGTAGAAGGATCGGGAATTATCGCGAAGCCGAACGAGCCACCACCGCGATAAGGAATATCCTGTGAATCGTGTAACATCTTGATAATCCTGTCTACTTCTTCACCTCGGCAGCGGCGTTCACTAGTTGCTTCACACCCGCAACAACCACAAACTCCAACGCTCCATACGGTTTTGCTGCTTCATCCACTCTGGCAATGCTCGTTTCGCGCCATTCTTTCGGCGGCGGCATGCCTAGCTTCAGGTAAGAGATTGCCTCCAGTCCAGTTTCCCCCAACTGAGTCAGGTTCTGCGCGAGTGGTTTGATCTCCTTCAGTGCCGGAGAACGATCGATAACCGGACCAAGCGAAGCACCGGAAGTCTGCCAGTCCGCAAGCATCTCGCTCAACTCCGCGCGGTAAAGCTGAAAACGCGGACCATCGTTGAGAAACTCCGTCACCATCCATGAGAACTTGCGCGCGGTTTCACTGTCGGGAGTCGTGGCATCGACGACGCCTGTCAGCGGGCTCAGCATCGTTTGCGGCCGCTGCTCATAACGCCGGTACTCCTTCACCGGCTCGATCACTGAAACAAGTGTTCGCAGTGGTCCAATATCGTCGTTGCGCACGAGGCGTCGCAACATCATCGCCTGATTTTTTTTGTGTGTCAGTCCGAGCTCTTCCAACTGCAGACTGATCACGGCCAAGCGACGATACATGTCGCCGACGTCGGTAACAGTTCGCGGCGACCAGAGCCTTTCGGCGATCGCTGCGGTGCGTGGCCAGATGCGCGAGTCGATCGTTTCGGGAGTCACCCATTCAGCCCACATCGTCGCTTCACCACCCAACACATGCTTCGCCTCTTCCGGTGTCAACGTGCTGTCGGCGGGAAGCGGATCTGGAACATAGTGTTGTGAAGCGGGTTGAATGAGGTCGATGTAATATCCATTTGAGAGAATTCCGTCATAACCTTTTCGCGCCGCTTCGGCGAGCGCCGCCGTACCACGCCACGAATGGATCACCACATCTTTCGGCAGTTCGGGTTGCAGGATCTCATCCCAACCAATCATTTTCTTTTTATGCTTTTGCAGAATCTTCAACAGGCGCGTGTTGAAGTAAGCCTGCAAGGCGTGGTTGTCCTTGATTCCTTTCTGTTTCATGTAAGCCTGGATCGCCGGATTGCGGTCCCACTGCTTACCTTCGTTCTCGTCGCCGCCGATGTGTAGATAGTCGTCCGGAAAGAGGGCTGCCATCTCGCCCAAAAACGTCTCGAGAAACTTGTAGACTTCTTCGCGCGTCGGATCGAGAGCGGGTTCAAAGATTCCCGGCCGGCGTTCAATCGTATATGGACCAGGCGCGCTGCCGAGCTCTGGATGACCAACGAGCCAACTGGTGCTGTGGCCGGGTATGTCAAACTCCGGCACCACGCGGATGCCGCGGTCGCGTGCGTAAGCGATGATCTCTCTGACTTGATCCTGCGTGTAATAGTTCCCGTCTGATCCAAGCTGGTGCAACTTCGGAAACTTCTTGCTCTCAACGCGGAAACCCTGATCTTCGGTTAAGTGCCAGTGAAAGACATTCAACTTCACCGCCGCCATCGCATCGAGATTGCGTTTAAGAACTTCCATCGTCTCAAAGTGCCGCGCAACGTCGATCAGCAAACCGCGCCAGGGAAACCGTGGCTGGTCGTCGATCTGAACTCCCGGCAGGAAATATCCGTTGCGATCGGCGTCGAGTAGTTGCAGCAGTGTTTCGAGCCCACGCAGCGCGCCGACCACTGCCGGCGCGGTCAGCAATGCCTGTCGCCTCGTGATGTCGATGCGATAACTTTCATTCTCACTGACGCCGGGAATGTCTTTGCCGGGACCCTGGCAATTGACGATGAGCGATGTCGTTTGATCGTCCGGCGCAAGGCCAGGCGCCAACGTTAGGACTGTGCGTCCTTCGAGACGTTTGATGAACCGTGCAATGCCGCCGGCTAGCCTCGCGTCTGAATGGCCGCGCGTCGCCACTTTGAAATTACTATCGACGGGCAGACGCTCGTTGTGAAACTGAATCGAAGCGGGCACCGGCATTAAGTTGAGCCTGGGAGTTTGGGTTGGTTCCTGCGCAGACGCGACGACCGCACAGATCAGGGTAAGAAAGAACGGGAGGTATTTTTTCATTTGTGCTTTTTGTGCCTTCTTGTGCTACTTCAACGTGAATCTCTGACTGAGCCCGGCGACTTTTACGTCAAACTCACCGGGTTCCACGACGCGTTTATTATCAGCGCCGATGAACGACAAGTCGTCGGCCCGCAGTGTGAAATTCAACGTGCGGCTCTGCCCTGGATTGAGACTGATCTTCGCGAACCGACGCAGCCGCCTGCCTGGTGGCGAGATCGACGCAACGAGATCGCTGACGTAAACCAATACAACCTCTTTGCCTGCGCGCTGTCCGCTGTTCGTTACCGTCACACTAACCGGCAACTCTTCGGTCGCGGAAATCGTTTGTTTTCCCAGACGCAAATCGCTGTAAGTAAAAGTGGTGTAGCTCAGTCCTTCGCCAAAGCGGAACTGTGGATTGAAAGCCATGTTGCCAAAAGCTGTGTTCTCGGTTTCGAAAGGTTTGTGATCGTAGTTGATCAAACCGTTCGGCGTGCGTGGGTAGGTGTAGGGAAGCTTGCCGCTTGGATTCACGTCGCCAAACAACACATCGGCTATCGCGGTTCCACCTTCATTACTCGGATTGTAAGCCATCAGAATCGCGTTAGCGCCCTCCGCGATACGATTGATTATTCGCGGACGTCCTTCGACCAGCACCATTACCACCGGCTTCCCGGTCGCCTGAATAGCTTGCGCAAGTTTTATCTGCGGTTCACCAATCGTCAGGTCTGTAATGTTGCCTGGCGTTTCGCAATAAGAACCTTCGCCGAGTGCCAGCACAACTACATCGACATTCTTCGCCGCCTGCACTGCGGCCGCAATGTCCACTTCTTCTTCAATATCGGTTGGCGTGTTATTTGACGTTGTGCCGGCGCGTCGCGTGATCTTTGTTCCTTGTACGAACGTTACGTTAGCTGCACCGATCTTCGCTTCAATGGCCTTGCGAATCGTGTGTCGATCTTTGGGATAGAGCGACTCCTCCGATCCCTGCCACACGTAAGACCAACCATTATTCAGCGAGATGAGCGAATCCGATGTTGGACCAGTCACGAGAACCTTTGCGGTCTTCGCCAGCGGCAGTACGTTATTCGCGTTCTTCAGCAGCGTTATCGATTCCTGTGCTGCCTGCAAGCTGACTTGTCTTGATTCCGGCAGTCCAAACTTCGCTTTGAGCGCAGGATTTGGGGCCGGCTTTTCAAAGAGCCCGAGCTCAAACTTCACTCGCAGTATGCGTCGCACTGCTTCATCGATTCGCGATTGAGGCACTGAGCCCTCCTTGACGAGCGCGAGGAGATGATCGGCAAAACTGTAATCCAGCGGCACCATGCTCATATCGATGCCCGCCATGACCGCCATGCGCGTAGCTTCTTTCTCGGTCGCGGCGATTCGCCAAAACGTGACGAGCTTCTTGATGTCTTCCCAGTCAGAAACGACGAAACCTTTGAAGCCGAGTTCAGTGCGCAAGATATCGGTCAGGATTTGACGATTGACGTGGCCCGGAACGCCATTGATTTCCCCGGAGTTGATCATGATCGTGCGAGCGCCCGCTTTGACTGCGGCATCGAAAGTGGGGAGAAAATATTCGCGCAAGTAATTCTCGGGAATCCACGCCGGCGTTCGATCTCTGCCGGTGAGTGGAAAACTGTAGCCCATGTAGTGCTTCAAGCTTGAAGCGACTTGCTGTTCCGAAGCAACGTCGGATCCTTCAAGGCCGCGCACGAACGCGACGCCCATCACTTTCGCGAGGTACGGGTCTTCGCCGAACGTCTCCCAGAAGCGCGGCCAGAGCGGCT
>JBKPJS010000614.1:0-5818 GCA_046730815.1 Acidobacteriota bacterium | reverse complement strand
TCGCACGACATCGCGCGAATGGGCGTGGCTGCTGACGAAATACGCGCGCGCCGCCACCCTGACAACATCGTCACCTACATCATCGATCGCAACATCAACTACACGAACGTCTGCAACGTCGTCTGCACGTTCTGCGCGTTTTATCGTCGTCCGGGCGCCCCCGACACTTACGTCCGCACCTTCGAAGAGATTTGCGAAAAGATCGACGAGACTATCGCACTCGGCGGCACAGGCGTCTTGATGCAGGGTGGGCTGCATCCTGATTTCGGTATCGAATGGTATGAAGACCTGCTCCGGTCTTTACGCGAGAAGTATCCCGGATTTCAGTTGCACTGTTTCTCGCCACCCGAAATACACAACATCCATCTCATCTCGAAACTCGATTACGAGACGATCATGGCGCGGCTAAAGGCAGCGGGACTCTACAGTCTGCCCGGCGGAGGCGCGGAGATTCTCGACGACGAAGTGCGTAAACGCGTCGCAACCAAGTGCACGACGGATGAATGGCTCGCGGTAATGCGCGCGGTGCATCGCGTCGGACTGCGATCGACGGCGACGATGATGTTTGGTATTGGCGACCGTGTCGAACATCGCGTGAGGCACTTGCAGCGTATTCGAGATCTACAGGATGAGACTGGCGGTTTCACCGCGTTCATCCCCTGGACTTTTCAACGCGAGAACACGGCGCTGGGACGAAAGATCAAAGACGAGCCGACTGGCGTCGATTACCTGAAGATGCTTGCAGTCTCGCGCCTGTTCCTCGACAACATCGAAAACTTTCAATCGTCATGGTTGACGCAGGGCCTGCGGCTCGGACAAGTGGCGCTTCGTTTCGGGGCCAACGACATGGGTTCGATCATGATCGAGGAGAATGTCGTGTCAGCCGCCGGCGCTCACAACCGCGCGGACGAGAAGATGCTACAGTTTCTAATCCGTGAGGCCGGCTTCATCCCCCAACAGCGCGACATCCTCTACAAACACGTAAACACGGATTTCACGGAAAAGACGGATTTAGCATTATCCGTGTAGATCTGGTTTAAAGATCCTTGTTATCCGCGGTTATGTCACAGCGAAATCATACTGCTCCTGGTGAATCGTCGGATCGCTCGTGATGTCGATAGGTCCAAGATAATCTTCAATCTCAACCATCACATCGCGTTCGCTTGAGCGTAGCGCCTTCGCCACATCAGGATTAATGCGCAGCGTCACCTGCTTGTTGTCCTTGTCTCCATTGATTCCCTTCGCCAGACGTCGCGCTTCTTCAAGCAGCTCGTAACAGATCGTTTGTGGCGACTTGATAAGTCCCGCCCCCTGGCAGTACTGGCAAGGCGAACAAAGCGTTCTCTCCAACGACTGCTTCACACGCTTGCGCGTCATGATCACCAAACCAAAGTCGTTGAATGAAAGCACCTTGGTGGGCGACTTGTCGTTGCGCAAAGCGTCCTGAAGCGCCTGCATCACCTTCTGGCGATTACGACGTTCTTCCATGTCGATCAAATCGAGCACGATGATCCCGCCGAGATCGCGCAGACGAATCTGCCGGACGATCTCGTCAACAGCTTCGAGGTTTGTGCGCGTGATCGTGTCTTCGAGACGACCGCTGCCGCGTCCGACAAACTTGCCGGTGTTGACGTCGATCGCTACCAGCGCCTCCGTTTGATTGATCACCAGGTAACCGCCGGACTTCAGCCACACACGTGGCTTGATCGCTTTGTCGATCTCCACTGCCACGCCATAGGCTTCGAGAATCGGCTGTTCCTTCGTGTAAAGCTTGACCCGCTTTACCAGACGAGGCTGGATTCGATTGATAAACTCGACTATTACCTGGTACTCCTCCTCTGAATCGACACGGATCGATTCAAAGTCGTCTGACAACTGATCTCGCAGCAACCGTTGAACCAGATCGAGATCGCGGTGGACCAGCGAAGGCGCCTTCGACTTCTCAGCAGAGCCTCTTATATCAAGCCATGTGCGCACGAGATAGCGGACGTCTTCGCGCAAGTCTTTCTCGCTAATGCCAACTCCCGCCGTGCGCACGATAAACCCACCGGACGGTATGTCTTCTTCGGCGCGGATGGTTTGAATCAACTTGCGCAGGCGGTGACGTTCATTATCCGACTCAATCTTTCGTGATACACCGACGTGTTCCACGGTCGGCATGTAAACGAGAAACCTTCCGGGCAACGCGATATGAGAAGTTATGCGCGCACCCTTTTTTGCGATCGGTTCTTTCGCGATTTGGACCAGTATTTCCTGACCTTCACTCAGCAGATCGGTGATCGCCGGCTGATGTCGCTCGCGGCGACTCTGCCCGCGATAACTGCGCTGGTCGCGTCCCCGCGGCTCACGCTGGTCGCGCGGCTCACGCTGGTCGCGCTGCTCACGTTGCCGGGGACGTGGGGTCGGCTCAGCAACAGGCGGCGCAGGAATCTCTTCCTGCGGTTCCATGAACTGCACTTGCTCGATCTCATCGTCGTGGCCATTTGATTGGCTGGCTGACTGGCTGGCGCCGTCAACTTCTCCCGTTGCAGATGGCCGATTTTTACTCGGACGGCGTCTCCTTCGTCCGCCGCGGCGTGTCGCAAACTCACCACGCGATTGACCTTCACTCACACGCGCTTCGGAATCCGCGTACGCAGGAATCGACTCTGCAGCTTCACTACTCTCCGCGTCGCCAGTCCGCTTTTTGGAAGACTTCTTGCTCGATGCCTTCTTTTTTGACGCGGTGCTCTTGCTTGCAGTTTTAGCAGCACGCTTTTTACCGGCAGCGGGTGTTTTGCGCGCGCGCTTGCCGGCCTGTTTTTCTACCACTGGCTCGGGCGCGACTTCTTCGTCATCATCACTGACACGTTCGAAGCTGACGCTGCGCATCGTGTCGGACGCAACATCGTCAACGAAACTCGAGACGTGGGCCTCGCGCGGTGGTCGCTCCTCGCGAATCGGTTCGACATCAGCATCTGCGTCGTCAATACGTTCGAATGAATCGCTTCCTAATCCCGCCGAAAGCAGTGAGCCTACTTCAGCACTGCGGAAGTCGTCTTCGCCCATGTTGAATTCGACCGCATGAATCTGATCGAAGAGACGCTCCTGGAGCCGCGCGTCCTTGAACATCTCACCATTCGCGGCGGTCTCTTCCTCGTCGACGATCCGCTCGATCGAGGGATCGCCGGCAACGAAAGGAGTATCGGGTATCTCGAACTGGGTGGTTGGCGGCGGTGTGACTGGTGTGGCGTCGTCGGTTTTCTCCCAACGTCCGCGACGACGCCCTCGTCGTCCGCGACGCCGTCCACCGTCTTGTGACTCTGGCACTTCTTCAGGTGCCGCGCTCTCTTGTTCCTGTTCTCGAAGTGGTTCGACTCTTTCCTGGACCGCCTCGATTTGTTGTTCGCGTTCGACGCGATTGAGAGCAAGTTCCTCCGCGGCGGCGTGTTCGACATCGGGAGCACCCTTCTTCGTCTTATCGATAACGATTCTTTCAAATTCTTCCTCTTCGTCGAAGAAGTCAGAAACGTAGAGGAACGCATCGCGTTCCAGTCCGATGTCCACGAAAGCAGACTGCATTCCGGGTAAGACGCGCATGACGCGTCCCTTGTAGATGTTGCCGACGATTCCCTGGTGTTGTTCTCCACGTTCAATGTAGAACTCAGCGACCTTGTCGTCTTCAATGATCGCAATTTTCTTCTCGCGTCCGTTGACGCTCACGATTAGTTGTTTTGCCATTACGAGCCTTCTCTAAAATGTTGGGTGATGCGAAGTGGCCCGGGGAACGAATTGCGGTGAAACAATTCTCGACTGGCCGAATGTAGGTATTTTTTGGTGTGGCGCCGTGAAGGGCGCACAGTTCTAGTCGCCTGCGGATCGGTATCCACAACACGACCGAAATCTCTTTCTTTCAACAGAAAACCTGACTAGCCGCCGGGCGATATGGGCCGGAGATCCTGTTGACAGGGAGCAACTGGTGCTCTGAACCTGTTCGATCTCGGGCGGCTGCAATCGAGTTAATTTAAACCGTCTAATAGACGATCATGAAAACGGGCCTCGCCAGTTAGTGCGGGAAGCACTTCATCGCCTCCATGCACTCTTTTAGTCTTGTCTGGACCTAAGCGCCTGAAAAAGCGGGCGGGCGGAGCTGGCGAGAGTATAACCCAGATAACACGAATCTGCGAAACTATCGCTCGCGGTGCGGACCTTTGTACTTCGGCAACGACTCGACGATGAAGTCAAAACCCAGCCACAAACTCCAACTGTGGTGATAAAAAGCGACGGGAAATACGAGCGCCATGACAAAGAGCAGCACCAGCACATGGCTATAATCTGAGCCTATAATCAGCAGAAAGAAGAAACAAACCAGGAGAATCACGAGCTCCGTCGTGACGACATTTGCGAGAATCGCGCCCACAAAAAAGCCGTCCTCACGCTTGAACAACGAGAGGCAATGCGGGCAGTAATGCCGGATGTGAAAGGGTGAGGTGACGATCTTCGACTCGCCACATGCAGGACAACGCAACCTCAAACAACGACCTAGTACCTTTTTGAGTTGTTCAAAATCCGTTTTCACTTGTGTGCCATATATTAACGCCAAGCGTGGCCCACGCCCAAAGAGGCAATCAAAATACAATGTGCATTTTGTTACGTTTTTGGCGATCCCGGGGTTGACTTGCAGGAGAGTTAACTCAGCCGCCTAACTTCACGTAACGATCGAACCAGTTGACAGTCCGCTCAAGCGCATCAAGGCGATGCTTCGGCTCGCGCAAGCCGTGGCCCTCGCGCGGATAGCGGACGAGGACTGTCTCGACACCGCGCCGCTTCAGCGCCATGTACATCTCCTCGGCCTGCGAGATGTGAACGTCGTTATCGTTTTCTCCGTGCAGGAAGAGTATTGGAGTTTGCACCTGTCGCACGTAGCGCAACGGTGACCACTGCCACAGCAGGTCGAAGTTGTCCCAGGGAAAACCGCCAAACTCGGCGTGGATGAGGTCCTGGTAGAGTGAAGTCGAATAAAAACTGATCAGGTTGCTGAGACTGGCGGCTGCCACCGCGCCTCTAAACCGCGGCGTCTGCGTGATGATCCAGTTGGTCATGAACCCGCCGTAGCTTCCACCGGTTACTCCCATCCGCTCCGGATCAATCCAGGCGTTCTTTCGCAGCACTTCATCGACGCCGAACATCAAATCTCTATAGTCACCGCCTCCCCACTCGTTGATGGTTCCATCCGAAAACTTTTGACCGTAGCCGCTTGAGCCACGCGGATTCAGATAGAGCACGGCGTATCCGCGCGCCACGTAAACCTGAAACGCGGGATTAAAGGACCAGCCGTACATTCCGTGTGGACCGCCGTGAATGTTCAAAATCAAGGGACACTTGCGATCGCTGGCGCAGCCCGACGGTCGCATTAACCATCCCTGGATTTGAGTGCCGTCGAAGCTCGGAAAGTTGATCTCTTCCGGAGGTGTGAGTCGCAGAGATCTGATCAGTGAATCGTTGTGTGCGCTCAACCTGCGCAAAGGCACGATACTGCCAAGGCTGGTCCAAACCTCACTTGGGCGCAACGCTGTTCCCATTGTCACTACAAACGGAAAAGAGACCTCGGCAGCGTTGGCGCGATTGATAGTTTGTTGTCTGTTACTAAAACTGAAATTAGTGATTTGAAACGGCTGCGCGATCGCGATGTCCGAGTTTGTCTCAGTACGCATTTTCGAATCTTGAGTATCAAAACCGCCGCCCAACTGCCCATCGAGCATGAACAACGAAAAGCGACTGACTCTGCCGCCGTCGATTCCGGTCTTGAAGATCGTCGTGTAGCCGCGATCTCCGGCCA
>JBKPJS010000613.1:0-4950 GCA_046730815.1 Acidobacteriota bacterium | reverse complement strand
GTCTTAAGCGATTGGGCGCGAAAGACGCAAACGTTAGTTTGTATCGTGTGCCGGGTGCGTTCGAGATTCCGCTGCTGGCGTTGCGACTTGCACAGTCGCGCAGGTTTGATGCAATCATTTGTCTTGGTACGATCATTCGCGGCCAAACTCCGCATTTCGATTACATCGCGAGTGAAGTCGCGCACGGTATTTCGCAAGCAGGTTTGACGAGCGGGTTGCCGGTCGTATTCGGGATCGTCACCGCCGACACGGTCGATCAAGCCATCGATCGCGCCGGGGTGAAATTGGGCAACAAAGGATTTGAAGCCGCTATGACGGCGGTGGAATTAGTAAATCTTTACAAGGAAGCATTAGAGTGAGGCTACAAAAGGCACAGAAAGCACACAAGCAAGTAATCAATAGTGGATTAATAAATAAGATCATTGTGCAGTTTGTGCATCTTTGTGGCTCACTATAGTTTTTGGTAATTCTTTATGGGTTCGCGACGTAAGGCACGCGAATGTGCCTTGCAAATGCTCTTTGCGGCTGATGTTGCCGAAATGCCTGCGGACGACGTGGTCCGGAGCTACTGGGCTGAGCTTGGAGAATCTGACCTCGACGAGACCGCACGGGAATTCGCTACCCGGCTCGCTTCACGAACGCTTTCAAACCTCGAACTACTCGACGAGCGCATACGCTCGCGCGCCGAACATTGGCGTATCTCACGCATGGCCGTAGTCGATCGCAACATCCTCCGTCTCGCCGTTTACGAGTTTCTTTACGAACCAACTCCACGCACCGTCGCTATTAACGAAGCACTCGAGATTGCGCGTCGCTTTTCTACCTACGAGGCGACCCAGTTCATCAACGGCATCCTCGACGCCATAAAGCGCGACCTCGACGAGCAGCAACCGCAACGAAATGTCCAACCCGAAGCGGAAGACTCTGAACCGGAGACAACGCCTGCGGGCGAAGACGAGTAAACAAACTTGTCAGAGCTTGAAGCGAAGCTTGAACAGATAAGGACCGCGCTCGACGACCTGCGCGCCGCTGCGGGCGATGGCCCGCGCACGCGTCAACAACTCGACTCACTATTTCGCAGCGTTCACAACCTCAAGGCAGCGGCGTCCGCCGATGGCCTCACTGACCTGAGCGGAGCAGCACACGAACTCGAAAACGTCCTGCATTCGCTACGCACCGGCAAGTCCACACTCGACGACAACGTGCTGCACCAGCTAACGGAAACCTCCACCGCTCTTTCCGAAACACTTCTGAGCAATGTGGTTCCTCACGACATCTGGAACTCTCTCAAGGCGCACGAGAAGCACGCCTTGAAGCAATCGATTGCCGAAGGCGCCAATATTTTTGTCGTTGATGCCAGTTTTGACGTTGCAGATTTCGATCGAGAGTTTCAGAAACTGAAAGAGAAACTGAGCAGCGAAGGAGAGGTAATTTCTGTCTCTCCCAGAGTGGAAAGCGAACGCCCGGAAAAGATCAAATTCAGAATTCTCTGCGCCGGCACTGCATCGCGCGGCGTGGCTGTTTTACAGCGCGCTGTTCGGGCAGGACAAGCCGCTGCAGCGGCACTTGGGAAAGACATCGAGTTCGAGGTGGGTGGTGCCGACCTTTCGCTCGACGAATCAGAATGGCAGGTCCTCGCGGATCCCTTGCTGCATGTCGTCCGCAACGCCGTCGCTCACGGCATCGAACACCACGGAAAGATCACCATCACCGCCGAAAAGCTTTCAGATGAGCTAAAGATCCGAGTCACAGACAACGGGCGCGGCATCGATCCGGAGCTAATCGCAACTGGCCGGCTCTTTGAACCTGGCTTCTCAACCGCACCTGAACTCTCAACCATCTCCGGCCGCGGCGCCGGTCTCGACGCCGTAAAGAACACCGTCGAGGCGCGCGGTGGATCCGTGAAAATCGAAAGCGAACTCGGCCGGGGCTCGACCTTCGAAATCACTGTTCCTTCAAAATCCGTCTAATCCGTGGCCTCCATCTTCGGATGCATCGTGTGCCACGTCGTCGCTCGCTCGTAGGCCAACGCCACGCGCAAGGGTGAAACCTCATCGTAAACGCCTCCGGTAAACATGATCGCCACCGGCAGATTGTTTACGAAGCCACACGGCAACACGACCGCCGGATGACCGGTAAGATTTGTCACCAGCAAACTAGCGCTACCGGGCGCGGGACTAACGAATACATCCCACTGCGACATCAGCTTTTCCATCTCATGCATCAACAACGTGCGCGCGCGTTGCGCACGGAGGTACTCGACTGCGGGAATAAACCGCGACGTGCGAAACGTATTTGGCCAATCGCCCGGCGACTGTCCTGACAACTGATTGACGCGCCCGTCGCGAGTTATGTCGTCAAAGGCTGTAGCGGCTTCGGCGGACAAGATGAATCTCAAAGAGCCGGCCGAGAATTTTGGCAATTCGATGGGTGTCAACTTCGCGCCTGCCTTCTCCAGCACTTCGAGCGCAGTTTTATAGATTGCCCGACGCTGTTCAGCTTGTGCCCGCTGTTGTTCGTTCGCTGCCACAAACGATGGGGGCTCAAACTCCGTCTTGAGATAACCGATTCGGAGCGTGCTGATGTTTGTATCCGGGTTCCAGTTGAAAGGCGCATCGCCGACGGTGATGTCTTTGCCGTCAGGTCCATAGAGCGCGTGCAGTGCAGCGGCGCAATCCTCAACGCCGCGGCACATCGGACCAATCTTGTCCATGGTCCAACTCAAGCCCATCGCGCCGTAACGGCTCACGCGACCGTACGTCGGACGCAGTCCTGTTACACCACATCTCGACGAAGGCGAGACGATGGAGCCGAGCGTTTCCGTGCCGATCGAGAAGCCCACCAAACCGCCTGCGGTTGCGGCTGCTGGACCAGCCGACGAGCCGCTCGATCCGGTTACTGCTTCTTCAGGCTGCCACGGATTTCGTGTCACTCCCGCAAACCAGCGCGCTCCCTGTGCGAGGGCGCCCATCGACAACTTGGCGACGAGCACCGCGCCTGCCTCATTCAGTCGTTCGACAACTGTCGAGTCGTAATCAATCACTTGGTCGCGATAAGGCTCAGCGCCCCACGTCGTCTTAATTCCTTTAGTGGCAAAAAGATCTTTTGCGCCCCAGGGTATTCCGTGCAGTGGGCCGCGATATTTTCCGCGCTTTATCTCTGCGTCTGCCGCAGCCGCCTGCTTCAACGCCAGATCTTCCGTGAGAGTGACGACGCAAAGAAGCTTTGGCCCATACTTCTTCAAACGCGCGAGGTACATGTTGGTAAGCTCAGTCGACGTGATCTTGCGCGTACGGATCAGTTCAGCGAGTTGAGGGACTGTAGCGAAGGCAAGATCCTCAATCGTCTTGAACTGCGGCGCCTCAATCTTCCCAAAGCGAAACTTGATTTTTGGTGTGTAGAGTTCCTTCTTCGCACGTGACGGATGAAAAGCGATGGCCGGTTCTGTATCGAGTGGAATATCGATCTTCCGCACGGTCTCGTATGAATCCAGATTTCGATTTACACCACCTAGCGCCATCGCTTCCTGTGCGTCGGTGAGTTCGATCCCGATAAGTTTTTCGGTCTGGTGCATCATCTCTTTGGTGACGCGCAGCGGGGGAGTCGGAGACGGACTCGGCGACGGAACGGGCGTGGGCGAAGGTGTTTGGGCCATCGCCTCGAGCGGTGATTTGGAAGCTGCCAGTCCTGCAGCACCGAGCGCCGGGAGCAGTTTCACAAAGTCGCGTCTACTGGTTCGTGGTTTTGCGGATCGGTTTTTCATAGTATTGGTCGGGATTAATGTCTGCCGTATTTTATGCATTCTGCTTGGACAGGGTCAGTACCGTAACGCGGTAGCGTCGGGTCAGCTCCGCATCCAATGACAGTATATTGGTACAGTAACCCGACGCTACCGCGTTACGGTACTGACCCTGTCAAGCACGGTTTGCGTAGAATACGATCAATTGAGAACTGATGACACTCTCTTTACTCACTCCCACCACCGAAGGCATCAAGTATGCAGGCTCAAAACTGAAGCTGTTGCCTCACATCCTTCGCCTCGCGCAAAAAGTAAAGCCGCAAACTGTTTTTGATGGCTTCTCGGGAACGACACGCGTATCGCAGGCATTTGCGCAAGCCGGCTACCGGGTTATGGCCAACGACATCGCCATCTGGTCCAAAGTGTTCGGCGACTGTTACCTGTTGAGTCCGTTTCCACGTGAGCATTACAAAGATTTGATAGACCACTTGAATTCGATACCGGGAAAGGACGGCTGGTTCACCAAACATTATGGCGGCGATCCTGCACGGTCCAATCGCTTAAAAAAACCGTGGCAGAAACAAAACACTCTCAAGCTCGATGCTATCCGCGAAGAGATCGAACGGTTATCGCTGAACGCAGAGGAGAAAGCTGTTGCGCTAACGAGCGTAATTCTGGCGATGGATGACGTAGACAACACGATGGGCCACTTCGCTTCGTATCTTAGCGATTGGTCGCCTCGCTCCTATCACCACATGGAATTAAAACTCCCGAAGCTCATTCCAAAAATCCGCGAGCACGAGGTTCATCACGCCGACATTTTCGATGTCATCTCTTCCATCGACGCCGATCTTGCTTATTACGATCCGCCCTACGGCTCGAATAACGACAAGATGCCTCCTTCGCGTGTGCGTTACGGCGCTTACTATCACGTTTGGACGTCTATCTGCCTTTTCGATCGTCCAAAGCTGTTCGGAAAGGCGCAGCGTCGCGCCGACACAACTGACGGGCTGAGCGCTTCCGTATTTGAGGAGTTCAGAAAGAATGAGGCTGGCCGGTTCATCGTTGTCGACGCGATTGAACGATTGTTGCAGCAAACGAATGCCCGGCACATCATCTTGTCTTACAGTTCGGGTGGGAGGGCCACGGCGGCGGAGCTCAACGAAGTGATTAGAGGTGCCGGGAAGCTGGTCGAGGCGATTGAAGTCAAC
>JBKPJS010000612.1:0-10329 GCA_046730815.1 Acidobacteriota bacterium | reverse complement strand
GTCTCATATCTGAGACACTACGGCAGTGAAGCCTGCTCTTTTCCACCCGAAGCCGCGAGATACTATAAGAATCTTTCCCGAAGATGTACGGCGCGAATTCGGCAAAGTAATCTTTGATTTGCAAAACGGGCATAAACTCTCGATGCCATTGTCGCGACCAATGCCGTCTATCGCGGTGGGTGTTGAGGAATTGGGCGTCAGGGACCGATCAGGTGCTTATCGAATCTTCTATTACACTAAGCTGGCTGATTCACTTTTGATCTTCCATGCATTCGCGAAGAAAACGCAGAAAACCCGTCACATGAGATTGCCCTGGCGCAGAAAAGACTGAGGGAGATGTTACATGAAGAAGGTTAGACCAGTAGTTGCCCGTAATGCCAGAGAACTCGCGAAGGTGTTAGGTCTAGCATCCGCTGAAGGAATGGAGATTGAATTCCGTAGCAATTTGAATGATAAGATCATTGAGGTCGTAGCCAAAAAGGGATTGACACACTCAGAGGTCGCGCGGCTTGCCCACACCTCACGCACACGAGTAACTGCCATCTTAAATCGCAACACCCACGACATTTCTACGGATCTAATGCTGCGTGTATTGGCTTCGCTTGGAGTGCGGGTCAAACTCCAGTTCAAAAGCGCGGCTTAATGCTCTGCTAAACGCGTGCGGTACGGAGGCGCAAGGCGTTCGCTATTACCGAGACGGAGCTGAAGCTCATCGCGGCGGCGGCGATCATTGGGCTCAGGAGGATTCCGAAGAAGGGATACAGAACGCCGGCCGCGATGGGCACGCCGAGCGTGTTGTAGATAAAGGCAAAGAAGAGATTCTGCTTGATGTTGCTCATCGTCGCGCGGCTGAGCGTGCGTGCTCGAACGATCGCGCGAAGGTCGCCCTTGACGAGTGTTACACCGGCGCTCTTCATCGCTACGTCTGTTCCTGTGCCCATTGCGATACCGACGTGGGCCTGGGCCAAAGCAGGAGCGTCGTTGATGCCATCACCCGCCATCGCGACGATGCGACCTTCGTTTTGAAACCTCTTCACGACCTCGACCTTCTGGTCCGGCAATACCTCCGCGACAACTTCGTCGATGTCCAACTTGCGTGCTACTGCTTCCGCAGTCGTGCGGCTATCGCCGGTGAGCATCACGACGCGAATTCCTTCTCGGTGTAGCTGCTTCACTGCGTCCGCCGTTGTCTCCTTGATTGGATCGGCAACGCCAATCAAGCCCGCGGGTTTATCATCGACCACTACGAACATGATTGTGTGGCCGCCGGAGCGTAGTGTTTCAGCTTGCGTTCCGAGCTCACTCGGATCGAGTTTGAGTTCATTGAGCAGTGAACGATTCCCAAGCGCTACGCGATGGCCGTCCACTTTTCCTGCTACTCCTTTACCAGTGAACGACTCAAACGCGGTTGCATCAACGAATTCAACGCCACGATCTCGCGCGCCCGAAACGATGGCTGCTGCCAGTGGATGTTCGCTGCTGCGCTCGAGACTAGCCGCAAATCGCAATAACGTTTGTTCATCAATTGCGCCGTTAACAACGACGCTTGCGAGCTGTGGCTTGCCTTCCGTCAGCGTTCCTGTTTTATCAATCACCAACGTGTCGACCTTGCGCATCACTTCGATCGCTTCCGCGTTCTTGAACAGCACTCCGTTCAGTGCGGCCTTTCCTGTTGCGACCATGATCGACATCGGCGTCGCCAATCCAAGCGCGCAGGGACAAGCGATGATCAGCACCGCCACCGCGTTGACCAGTCCATGGGCCATGCGTGGCTCCGGTCCCCAAATACTCCAAACCACAAAAGTAATCACTGCGATAATCACGACTATCGGCACGAAGTAACTCGAGACCACGTCGGCGAGTTTTTGTATCGGCGCGCGACTGCGCTGCGCTTCCGCAACCATCTGAACAATCTGCGCGAGCAGTGTCTCGGAACCGACGCGTTCAGCGCGCATGACAAACGAGCCCGTGCCGTTGATTGTCGCGCCAACTACGCGGTCATTCGCGTGTTTTTCGACGGGGATCGGTTCACCGGTAATCATCGACTCGTCGATCGCACTCGAGCCTTCAAGCACGACGCCATCAACAGGCACCTTCTCGCCTGGTCGAACGCGCAGGCGATCGCCCGCGTGAACATGCTCCAAAGGGATATCCTCTTCACTGCCATCTTCATTGATTCGTCGCGCTGTTTTGGGAGCAAGACCGAGTAGTGCTTTGATTGCCAGACCCGTTTGACTGCGAGCACGCAGTTCGAGTACCTGCCCCAGTAGCACTAGCGTCACGATAACTGCCGCGGCTTCAAAATACACCGGCACATTGCCTTCGGGATCGCGAAATGATGCGGGAAAGATTCCCGGTAGAATCACCGCGATCACGCTGAAGAGATAACCGACTCCCACGCCGAGTCCAATCAACGTGAACATGTTGAGATTACGGTTCACAATCGACTGCCACGCACGCACGAAGAATGGCCAACCGGCCCACAGCACGACCGGCGTTGCAAGGACCAATTGCGCCCACGCCAGCGTCGACATCGGTATCAATTGCTGTAGAGGCTGGCCGGGAATAAGTTCACTCATCCCTAACGCGAGCACCGGAATGGAAAGGACGACGGCGATCCAAAACCGGCGAGTCATGTCTGAGAGTTCCGGATTCTCTTCTTCGTCGAGAGAAGCCGTCACAGGCTCGAGAGCCATACCGCAAATGGGGCAACTGCCCGGCCCATCGCGGATGATCTCGGGATGCATTGGGCAGGTGTACTTTTGAGCAACTTCTGGTTTTGACGTTCGGGTTATGCCGATCGGTTGTGGCGCCGGCTTCGTGAGGAACTGTGCCGGATGCTCGCGGAAGCGGTGCAGGCAATGCGTGCTGCAAAAGTAGTAAGTCTTTCCCTGGTACTCAAACGAACCGGCGGCGGTGTCGGGATTCACTGTCATGCCGCAAACTGGATCTAGCGCTGTGTGATTCATCTGTTTAACTTTGCCAGCATCGTATGTGTGAAATTCGATCTTCCACTACAAGTGCCGCTGCGTAGTCTTTACCAACATCGATGTCGCTCATGGTCCACCGCGATGCATCGTCCTGGTCAACACGCAACAATGCCGCCGTTTCGGCGGGAGCGAGCGTGACATCAAACTTATCGAGCGGCTGCGACAACCCTTTCCCAGTCGCTTTAATAAATGCCTCTTTGCGTGTCCAGCATCTAAAGAAAGCCGCCACCTGTTCTTCTTTCTGCAGCCCGTTGAAACTCTCGACTTCCGAGCGCGAAAAGAAACGTCGCGCAATGTCCTCGGTCGCGAAGTCGGCACGAATGTGTTCCACGTCAATTCCAATTTGCCGATCCTCGGTAATTGCTAATAGCGCGACCCCGTGCGAGTGCGAAATATTAAAACTCAACCTGCTATCCAAAGCCGGCTTGCCATAATCACCGTAAGAAAACCTCAGCGTCTCCGGTTTAGTCTCGAGGTATCGACTCAGAATGTCTCGCAAAAAGCCTCGGCCTACGACAAAGCTGCTCCGGTGCTTTTCAAAATGAAAGCGACTCGCCCGCTGCAACTCGTCCGCTTCCAACGTACTCCGAAACTTCTCTAACAGACTCCCCGGCTGCTCCAACTCGATGCGCCAAACATGCACTTCGCCAGTTTGAAGCGACAATGAGGCCGGCGGCGGCGACCATGTTGAAACTCCAGGCATCACGAAGAACTTAAACCACAAAGACACCAGGACACAAAAGCTCTGTTTGAGCTTTGTGTCTTCGTGCCTTTGTGGTTGTTTGCTAGAATCCCTCAGATTCTGTCGGCTCAGGAGGCCTCGCCCATGTCGCGAAATATCTTAAGTGTTGTCCGCACAACTATGTGCGGGCTTTTTCTTTTATCTGCCATGATGACTGCACATGCTCAGTTCAGAGCCGGAGTGCAAGGAACAATATCCGACTCCAACGGCGGGCTTGTGCCTGACGCGAAGGTCACTCTCAAAGACACGGAAACAGGAAAGCTCCAGGAAACTACGAGCAGCGCAGAAGGTTTTTACCGCATCCTGGGTCTTGCTCCGGGAAAGTATCAACTAACAGTCGAGAAGGAAGGTTACAAGAAGAGCGTCTCGGAAAATCTCACGGTCGGCGCAGAGAACATTCAAGGCGTTGACGTCATTCTCCAGACTGGCGAAATCTCTGCCGTAGTAACGGTCACAGACGAAGCAGCCCAGCAACTCGAAACCGAGAACGCAAACGTCACCAAAGGACTTACAACTGCCGAGGTCAAGCGACTGCCGCAGGTCGGTCGCGATCCTTACGAACTTGCGCGACTGACGCCGGGCGTGTTTGGCGATGCCGGGCGATCACCAAACGGAAACTCCTCCGGCCTGCCGAACTCTCCTGGGCCAGGCGGCTCGAATAATTCAATTTTCCAAACTGAGAACCAGCCGCAGATTACCGCCAATGGTCAACGCATCTCGGCTAATAATTTTCAGCTTGACGGCGTTAGCGTAAACAGTCTCAGCCACGGAGGCGCCGCCGTGGTTACGCCAAACCAGGAATCGGTGAAAGAGATTCAAGTGTCTTCGTCAACTTATTCTGCTGAGGATGGCAGAAACTCAGGCGCTCAGATCAAAGTCGTATCACAGAACGGCACAAACGATTTTCATGGAAGTGCTTTCATCAAGTATGACAGTCCTAAGCTTAACGCTTTTAATAAGTACCCAAACGACTTCGGACGCGGACAAGTTGAAAGAGTTGAACGATTCTTTCGACAGTTTGGAGGGAGCGTCGGAGGCCCACTGTACGTACCGCGCTTCGGCGAAGGCGGCCCAGCGGTTTACAGCGGTAAGGACCGGCTGTTCTTCTTTTTTTCCTACGAGGGGCTGCGAGAAAACTCGACTACTCCAGCCATCAGCTATGTAGAGACTCCGCAATACCGTCAAGGTATCATTAACGCCCGTCCAAACAGTCTCGCCGCCCAGATACTGAGCAGCTCCGGTGTCTTGCCACGTCTCAGCGGCGTATTAACTCCTTCGTGTGCCGATATACAGAGCAGTGTTCCCTGTCAGGTCGTGAGCGGCGGACTTGATGTGGGTTCACCCGGCGCTTCGCTGGGCCAGTATTTAACTTTTGCGAATCTTGGTGGCGGCGGTCTCGACGGTATTCCTGATATTCAAAAAGTCGTCATCGCTGGGCCAACGATTAACAGGCCCAATCAGTACAACGCGCGTTTTGATTTCCTTCCGACGTCGAACAATCAGTTTACGTTCAGCACCTACCAGACTCGAGGTTTCCGTGTCGGCAGCGATACTGGAGCAGCAGCACGGCCGCAGGCTGATATCACCCAGACGCCAAACAACTCAGCGTTTGCGGTGCTGTATAACCGCACGATATCTCCGACGCTACTAAACGAGGCACGCTTCAATTTCACCAAATTTGCCTACGATGAGGTGCAATCGTCCACTGAAACAAACTTCGGCATTCCAAGGCTGGAAATCGAGAATTTACTGAGAGATGGTCGAATCCGCTTTGGCGCTAATCAGGCTGAAACAACACCGGGAATCTTCTCGGAAAAGACGTTGGAGTTCCGCGATGTGGTCAGCAACGTACGCGGAAATCATGGACTGAAATTTGGTGGCGAGTATCGCCGCGAGTTGAATGATAACAATCTCAACGGTGCCTCTCGTCCGTTGTATACCTTCGCGGGACTCTTCAACTTCGCTAACGATGCGCCGCTCTTCTATCAGATTAATGCCGATCCTCAGACGGGTGGAGTGGCCAATGCACAGCGCCATTTCCGATCGGGCAGCTATGGTCTTTTCTTTCAGGACGATTGGAAAGCGCGGCCTAATCTGACCTTAAACTTGGGTCTCCGATACGAATACTTTGGTGTACTGAAAGAGCAAAACGATCAGGTATCAAACTTTGTGTTTGGTCCCGATGGTAAATTGGCTGGTTCAAGCGTTGAGCCCACCAGTCAGCTTTACAATCCTGATCGGAATAACTTCGCACCGCGCGTGGGGTTTGCTTACAGTCCCAAACATTTTGATCTTCAAGAGAAGTTGGTGTTGCGTGGTGGATTCGGCATCAGCTACAACCGCATTCCTGAGGTCGTCTTCTCTAATACACGCGGCAATCCGCCGTTCTTCGCTCGCTATGGGATCTGCTGCGGCACCGCGGCCACCGACTTCGGGTCTCCTTTTGTAGGTGGGCAGATTCTCTATGTGCTGGGTACGAGTAGTTCACCTTTCAGTTATCCGGCTAATCCCGCGCTAGCTGTGGGCATCGATCCGGTTACTGGTTCACCGCCCAATCGAACAGTTGAAATATACGGTGCGCTTCCCGACACGCCCGTGGCTTACGTCTACGCTTACTCACTCGAAGCCCAGTATGCGTTGCCGTTCAATCTTACGGCGACACTCGGATACCAGGGCAGCTCGAGTCACAAGTTAATTCGTCTCGTTAATCAACGCTTCGTTCAAAGCGTAATTCCCGCAAACTATTTTGCTTCGGCGGTATTTATTCCCACGCCGGACGTGAATGCAAACTATAACGCGATGAATGCGCGGCTGACGCGTCGTTTCGGACGCGGTTTCCAATTTGATGTGCTTTATCGCTGGGCCAAGAGTATTGATACGTTATCGAACGAAGGTCCCGGCGCTGAGACGAATCAGACATTTCCGCAGGACTTGCGACAGGAGCGTGGTCCATCCGACTTTGATGTCAGACACAATCTCAACGTCTCCGGACTTTGGGATCTGCCGCTGTTTCGCAATCGCAGAGACTTCGTGGGCAAAGCCTTCGGCGGCTGGCAGCTCGACGGCATACTGACGTGGCATACTGGTTTTCCCTGGACGCCTCACACCGGACAGTGTGTGCGCTCGGCGAACTCCAATGATTTCGTCTGTCCGTCCCGACCAACGAGATACTTTGGCGGCGCGCTTGAAGGGACTGACAATGAAACATTCACGAGGCAGTTCGGAAATTTCCCGGGTGGTGGATTGGTTTACTTTGATCCGAATAACCCAAACGGGGCGCTGCTTCCGGGCATTGGCCGCAATTCGTTCCGTGGTCCAAGATACTTCGCGGTTGACATGAGCCTTGGCAAGCGAACTGGTCTGCCGTCGTTTCTTGGAGAAGGAGCGTTTCTCGAAGTCAAGGCAAACTTCTTCAATGCCTTTAACAATTTGAATCTCGCGCCGTTTGAGTTCTTCCACCCGACGGTTGATAGCCGTGACTTTGGTCGCGCGCAGAGTGCGCTGGCCGGACGGGTCGTGGAATTCCAGGCGCGATTCAATTTCTAGTCCACAGATTACACAGATTACACGGATGAAACAGTCCAAGCTGAGGCTCTTAACGATCGCTTGCTTGTTGCTGGCGGCGATCGTTTCCGTACGCTCTCAAAGAACAACCAACGTCGAGCAACGAGTCAACGCGCTGCTCGCGCAAATGACTCTTGAAGAAAAACTCGGCCAGCTCCAGCAGCTCGACGGCGAAGGCAACGGCAACTTCCGCCCCGAACATCTTGAATTAATTCGCAATGGTCTTCTCGGATCGACTCTCAACGTTCGCGGCGCACAGCGCACAAATCAAGTGCAGCGCGTTGCGGTGAACGAATCGCGCTTGAAGATTCCAGTCCTCTTTGGTTTCGACGTTATTCACGGGTATCGCACGATCTTTCCGATCCCACTCGCCGAAGCAAGTAGTTGGGATCCCTCATTAGCCGAACGCTCCGCTGCCGTTGCTGCTCAGGAAGCAAACAATGCGGGCTTGCGTTGGACCTTCGCGCCAATGGTTGACATCGCGCGAGACCCGCGTTGGGGCCGCATCACGGAAGGCGCCGGTGAAGATCCATATCTCGGTGCAGCCTTCGCACGTGCCCGTGTGCGCGGTTTCCAAGGCGGCGACTACAGCGCCGCTGATAAGATACTTGCCTGCGCTAAACACTGGGTCGCGTATGGCGCCGCCGAAGGTGGCCGCGACTACAACACCACCGATCTCTCGGAGAACACCCTGCGCGAGATTTACTTTCCGCCGTTCAAAGCGGCAGTCGACGCGGGTGTCGGCACGTTGATGAGTTCATTCAATGCCATCAATGGTGTTCCGGCATCGGCAAATGCGTTTACGTTAACTAAAGTGCTGCGACAGGAATGGAAGTTTGATGGTTTTGTCGTCAGCGACTACACATCGGTCAAAGAGCTCATCAATCACGGGCTCGTTGCCAACGAAGAAGAAGCAGCGGCGGCCGCGCTCAATGCGGGCGTTGACATGGAAATGGTGAGCCGCAGCTACAACACTTTCGGGCCGCAGCTCTTGAAGCAAAACAAACTCTCAACCACGACGATCGACGAAGCTGTGCGACGTATTTTGCGGATCAAGTTTCGCCTCGGGCTGTTCGATCGTCCTTATACCGACGAAGCGGCCGAACCAAATTCGTTGTTGAGGCCGGAGAGTATTCGTCTGGCTCGTGAGATCGCCGGTCGTTCAATGGTGTTGCTAAAGAACGATCGCGATGTCTTACCGCTCGACAAAAACGTCGGCTCGATCGCGGTGATAGGACCACTGGCCGACGATCGACGTGCGCCGCTCGGCTGGTGGGCCGGCGATGGCAAGGAAGAAAACACAGTCACACCTTTAGCCGGAATAAGAGCGAAGGTGTCGGTCCAAACTAAAGTTGGTTATGCGAAGGGCTGTGACGTTAAAGATGAATCCACTGCCGGATTCCAGGAAGCAATCAATCTCGCAAAGCAATCGGATGTAGCCTTGGTTTTTGTCGGCGAGCTTGCCGAGATGGTGGGTGAAGCGGCATCGCGCAGTTCACTCGATCTCCCGGGCCGGCAGCTCGAGCTCGTTCAGGCGATTCAAGCGACGGGCAAGCCGACCATTGTCGTGCTCGTGAATGGGCGTCCTTTGACGATTGGATGGATCGTCAACAACGTCCCAGCGATACTTGAATCGTGGATGGGTGGCAGCCAATCTGGAAATGCGATTGCCGATATCTTGTTTGGTGATGTGAATCCGGGTGGTAAGTTGCCGGTGACTTTTCCGCGCACCGTTGGGCAGGTTCCGATCTACTACAACCACATGAACACCGGCCGGCCGCCTGAAGCCGAAAACAGGTACACGTCAAAGTACCTGGACGTGCCGTGGACGCCGCTCTTCCCTTTTGGCTATGGCTTGAGCTACACGAAATTCAAGATTTCAAATTTGCAGCTCAGCGCGTCACGTATTGAGGCTAATGGCAAGTTGACTGCCAGTGTTGAGGTTGAAAATGTGGGACGGCGAGTTGGCGATGAAGTGGTCCAACTTTACATTCGCGATCCTGTGGCGACGATGACGAGACCCGTTAAGGAGCTGAAGGGCTTTCAACGCATTACGTTGCAGCCTGGTGAGAAACGGCGCGTTGAGTTTGTATTAGGCTCCGAGCATCTCGGATTCTGGAATCGTGAGATGCGTTACGTCGTTGAGCCGGGCGAGTGCAGAGTGATGGTTGGGTCAAATTCATCAGACGTCATCGAAGCAAAGTTTGAAGTAGCCACAAATTAGTAGATGCCACAAAAAGGCACAAAAATCACAAATGGTTTTTCTTGTGCTTTTTGTGCTTCTTTTTGGCTGATTCTGTTTGCGCTCTTTTTGTGGCCGCTCACCGCAAGGGCGCAGCGGCAGGATGCGTTCCTCGACGATCTCCAGCAACGCTCCTTTCGCTACTTCTGGGAACAAGCTGACTCGCAGACAGGCCTCGTGCCGGATCGCGCGCGCATCGATGGTTCCTCTTTACCACCCAGTCACCAGAACGTCGCCAGCATTGCCGCCACCGGCTTTGGTCTAACTGCACTTTGCATCGGGTCAGATCGAGGTTGGATCAACCAGGCCCAGGCGCGCGAACGCACCCGGAACACGTTGCGGTTCTTCGATGCTCGTGCGTATCAGCAACGTGGCTGGTTTTATCACTGGATGGATGCGAAGACCGGTGAGCGTCGCTGGAACAGCGAAGTCTCTTCGATTGATACAGCCTTGCTTCTCGCTGGTGTTCTCACGGTGCGACAGTGCTTCCGTGACGATCAGGTAATCGTTAAACTCGCCAGCAGGATCTACCAGCGCGTCGATTTCCGCTGGATGCTCAACGGTCATCGGCTGTTGTTGTCACATGGTTGGAAGCCGGAGACTGGTTTCCTGCGTCCGCGTTGGGACACTTACAGCGAAGACACGATTCTTTATTTGCTTGCAATCGGATCGCCGGCGTATCCGATTTCAGCGGCTTCCTGGTATGCCCTATGGCGCGATCGTTACCGTTACGAGGGCCACAGTTATTTCACTACGATCGGCGTGCCTTTGTTCATGCACCAGTACGCGCA
>JBKPJS010000611.1:0-1237 GCA_046730815.1 Acidobacteriota bacterium | reverse complement strand
GCTTGAAAAGGCGAACCTGCAGCTTGCGCAAATCCGCGTTTGCCATCGCCGATCAAAACGGTCACGTCCCCACCTTCGGTGTTTGTCGTAATTATGTCGTCGCGCTGATCATTAGTGACATCAGCGACTCTAACTCGTTGATACGGCATTTGCCCGACTGCGAAGGAGGTTCCCGGAGAAGCAAAGTTACCTTTGCCGTCTCCGAAGACCACCGTCACGCGATTGTTGCCCCAATCATCGACGACAAAATCGAGACTCCGGTCAGCATCGAAATTGCCGAACGCAATTCCGTGTGGATGGGGCCGGCTGTTGACGGTTACGGGAGAGTTAGGCGCTGCCGTGAACTGGCCGCGACCGTTTCCGAGCAGCACGGTCACATAACGCGTGTCATGATTTGCGATTGCGAAATCGAGGTTGCCATCGCCGTTGACATCCCCCACCGCAATATCGTTGGGACTGTTACCGGCAGAAAAAGGCGAGCCTGCGGCTTCGCTGAATCCGCCCGTCCCATTGCCGAGCCAGACCGTGATGTTCCCGCCACCGTTGTTGCCGACAGCGATGTCGACTTTTCCATCGCCGTTGAAGTCCGCCAGCGCCAGACAATATGGTTGCTTGCCGGCCGTAAGCGTTGCGCCGAGCGGCCTCGACTCTTGTGATCTTTGTGGTTGAACGCTGCAACTTGAGATCGCGGCGCCCAACAACGTCAAAGCGAACAGCTTTCGCAACTCGGTTCCTCAACGGGTGACGTGCACGAGCATTTCGGTGCCGTTTTCGATCTTCAATTCTTTACCGCCGTTCATCGCGAGCGATCCAGCGCCAGCCGCGCCACCGATAATCATTCCGATGGCCGCTCCTTTTCCGCCGCCGGCAATCGCACCAATGATCGCTCCCGCCCCGGCGCCGATGCCGCTGCGCTTGATCGTCTGACGGCCGCGACTTTCAGACTGTACGCCGCCCTCTTCATCCGTGCGACCCTTGTCGCCATACACATGAGTGACATAACCGTGCAAGGCGCCGCTGCGGCCGTCACTCAACGTGATCGAGTCGAACGCCAGGTTCATCGTTGTGCGGCCTTTGATCCGGCCCGATTTCACGATCGATTTAATGTGACCATAAACCCGCGCTTCATCGAAGCGCGAAGGATTGATAACGGTGGCGGTGAACTTGTCGCCCGCACGGCCCTCCTTTGTCGAGAGCGTGTCATTGAGTCGCACTTTCAAATCGGTGCCGACCGGCA
>JBKPJS010000610.1:0-8398 GCA_046730815.1 Acidobacteriota bacterium | reverse complement strand
GCGCGAAGGCGACCGATATCGTTGTGCTAGTGGTGGCTGCTGACGACGGAGTCATGCCACAAACCATCGAAGCCATCGAGCACTCGCGCGCTGCGGGCGTTCCCATCATCGTGGCCATCAACAAAATAGATAAACCCGACGCGAATCCGGACCGCGTCCGCCAGGAACTGGCCCAACAAGGCCTGTCGCCACTCGACTGGGGCGGCGAGACCGAAATGGTCCAGGTGTCAGCGAAGAAGCGACAGAACCTCGACACGTTGCTCGAAACGATTCTGTTGACGTCAGACATTTTGAACCTGCGCGCGAGCCCGACACGCTTGGCCTCGGGAGTTGTGCTTGAAGCAAAACTCGATCGCGGGCGCGGCGCGGTGGCAACTGTGCTGGTCCAACAGGGAACACTCAGAGTTCATGAGCCGTTCATCGTCGGACAGATCTCAGGCAAGGTCCGAGCAATGTTCAATGATCGCGGCGAGCCGATTACGGAAGCCGGACCGGCAACGCCTGTGGAAGTCCTGGGATTGCAAGGCGTGCCGCAGGCAGGAGAGAGCTTCCAGGTCGTATCGGACATGTCCAAGGCGCAGTCAATATCGCAGCACCGCCAGATGTTGAGCCGCCAGGCGACACTGCTACAGACGACCAAACGCGGTATCGAAGCGTTGGGCGAGAGCGAAGTTAAGGAACTGCTCGTCATTATCAAAGCCGACGTTCAGGGTTCTGTGGAAGTTCTGAAATCGACTTTGCAAAAACTTTCGACGGATCGCGTGAAGGTAAAAGTGATTCGATCGGGTGTAGGCGCGATTACGGAGTCAGACGTTCTGCTTGGTTCGGCGACACAAGCAGGATCGTCATCGTCGGCAGTGGTAATCATCGGCTTCAATGTGCGACCGGAAGCACGCGCAGCCGACGTGGCTAAACAAGAGTCGGTGGATATTCGTCTCCATTCAATCATCTACAAGGTTGAAGAAGAGATTCGCGCGGCCATGATCGGCATGCTCGAAGCGATTGAAAAGGAGCGAATCCTCGGCAAGGCCTCCGTCAGAGAAGTGTTCCGCGTACCGAAAGCGGGAACAGTGGCTGGCTGCATGGTCATCGACGGTTCGATACGTCGCAATGCCAAGGCTCGACTAATTCGCGATGCTGTAGTGGTTTGGGAGGGCAACATAGGATCGTTACGCCGGTTCAAGGATGATGTGTCGGAAGTTCGCGAAGGATTTGAATGCGGTATCAGTCTGGAAAATTTCAACGACGTCAAAGTTGGAGACCAGATCGAGGCTTACGTTGTTGAGCGAGTAGCGGCTACTGAGCTCTAAAGCCGCTGGTTTTTATGCGTCGTACGGAAAGAGTTGCGGATACTCTCAAGGATGAGATCGCGCAGATTGTCGGTTACGAACTGGAAGACCCACGATTGACCATGGTCACAGTGACTGACGTTCGTCTATCGGCAGACAAACGAGCTGCGCGCGTTTACGTCACCGTGGCAGGGGACGAAGACGAGCATAAAGCAGCGCTCGCAGCTCTGAAGCGCGCCGCACCCTTCGTGAGAAAGCAACTCGGACTCTCGTTGAATCTGCCCCGCACGCCTGAGATTCACTTTGTGCGCGATCGCGTTGAAGAGGAAGGCGAACGCGTCGACCAACTGCTGCAGGAGATTGAGCGAGAATGGGAAAGTCAAGGAAAGGAAGAAGGTTAGCTAGCGGATTGGATTTTAATAGGTCGAGTAAGACCTATAAATCTCCCGTCCTCAATTCGTTCCACCATGCTTAGTCAAGTAGTCGAGCTGATCGAGGCAAAACGTCGTTTCGCGATCACCTCGCACATTCGTCCCGATGGCGATAGCCTCGGATCGTCACTCGGTCTTTACTGGTTACTACGCGCGCTCGACAAAGAAGTCGAAGTGATCATGCGCGACCCGGTTCCACACGCGTACCAGCAACTGCCAGGAGCCAGTGAAGTTCGTGTCACCCCTTCAGTTGATCCTTCCTACCACGCCGTATTCGTGATCGAGTGTTCTGACATCGCGCGCCCTGGTCTGGCGGATCTTGAAAAGCAGTTTGTAGTCAATATCGATCACCATTCGACGACCGCTCTCTTCGGCAACATTAACTGGATCGACTCGACTGCCTCAGCGGTCGGCGAAATGATCTACAACCTCTGCAAAGCGACCGGCGTGCGCGTCACCAAAGAGATCGCCGAGTGTGTCTACACCGCGCTGATCACCGACACTGGATCGTTTCACTACTCAAACACCACCGAGCGCACGTTCAAAGTTGCTTCTGAGCTCGTACGCACCGGAGTTAAACCTGCCAAAACAGCCGAAGCAGTATTTGCGAGTTATCCCTGGAGCAGGATTCAGTTGATGGGCGCGGTGTTGTCCACGGCCAGGCGCGATGAAAGTGGGCGCGTCGCGTGCATGCGGCAAACGCTCGAGATGCAGCAGCAGGCACAGGCTTCCGATGAGGATGCGGATGGGTTTGTTAACTACCCGTTGACGGTCGGCGAAGTAGAAGCAGTCGCCATGCTCAAAGAATGCGAAGCCGGCGTCTATCGCACTAGTCTCAGATCTAAAGGCGATGTAAACGTCGCGAAGGTTGCTGAGAGGTTCGGCGGCGGTGGTCATCGCAATGCGGCCGGCTGCACGCTCAAAGGAAGCTGGGAAGAGGCCGAGAGCATGATCGTCGGGCTCTTGCTCGATGCAGTGAAGCGCGTGAATGGCGCGGGCGACATAACCGAAGAACGTTAACCACAAAGACACCAAGACACAAAGGATATTATTTGTGTCTTCGGTGTCTTCGTGGTTAAGGCTGGATCAATGTCTCAAAAGGAAAAAAAGTATAAGTGGCGCCGCGAAGACTATCAGGAGAAGACGCGCGGCCTTTTGATGGTCCATACCGGAAACGGCAAAGGAAAGACCACCTGTGCTCTTGGTTTGATGATGCGTGCGGCCGGACGCGGGTTGAACTGCTGCATGATTCAGTTCATGAAGTCGCGCAACGACCGCTACGGCGAACATATCTCGGCGGAAAAGCTTGGCATTGAAGTCCACACGATGGGCGATGGTTTTACCTGGGACACAAAAAATCCGGAGCAGGACATCAAGACTGCTCGTGAGACGTGGGCGCTCTGCGTTGAGAAGCTGCGGTCCGGTGATTACGACCTGCTGGTCTTTGATGAGCTGGTCTACGTGTTGAGTTACAAGATGCTGCCTGTCGCTGAGGTGTTGGAAGAGTTTCGCTCAATTCGCGCCGCCCAACCGGCTTTGCACATCGTCGTCACCGGGCGCGATGCTCCGCCGGAGTTGATCGAAGCCGCGGATCTCGTCACCGAGATGACCGAGATAAAGCATCCATTTACTGCAGGCATTCGCGCGCAGCAAGGTATTGAATTCTAAGGCAATCAATCCACAGATTACACAGATAGTCTGCGTAATCTGTGGATTTGTGCTACGCTTTTCCACATCTCATGGCCTGGTTCAACAAGAAGAGTAAGCGAATAGAAGCCGTTCCGCCTGAAGAACGCGTGGTGAAGACTGAAAACGTGTTCCTTAAGTGCGAAGGGTGTGAGGAGCATCTGTTCACCGGCGAGCTCGAAGATGGCCTGCAAGTTTGCAAACACTGTAACTACCACTTCCGCATCGGCGCGCGCGAACGACTGGCGATTCTCTTCGACGAAGGCAAGTTTGAGGAGCTCGACGCGGAGGTGATTTCGATCGATCCACTCGAATTCGTCGACAGCAAACCCTACTCAGAGAGATTACAACAAGCAAAAGACTCCTCGGGTCTCCCGGAGGCAATCATTAACGCTCGCGGCACGGTCGGCG
This sequence comes from Acidobacteriota bacterium, assembly GCA_046730815.1. Taxonomy (GTDB): domain Bacteria; phylum Acidobacteriota; class Blastocatellia; order Pyrinomonadales; family Pyrinomonadaceae; genus PSRF01. The sequence goes on along the minus strand of JBKPJS010000610.1, from coordinate 4,581 downwards.
ATCATCCGGTTGTTGCGGGTGCAATGGACATGGGGTTCATTGGTGGCTCGATGGGCTCGGCGGTTGGCGAAAAAGTCACGAGGCTGATCGAACGCGCGATGAACGAACACAGCGCGCTGGTAATTTTTTCCGCTTCCGGAGGAGCGCGCATGCAAGAGGGCACGCTTTCCCTCATGCAGATGGCGAAGATCTCGGCAGCTCTCGCAGCGCTCGACGAAGCGCGTTTGCCGTTCATCTCAGTGCTGACTGATCCCACCACGGGCGGTGTCACCGCAAGCTTTGCGATGCTCGGAGACGTAATCGTCGCCGAGCCGAAAGCATTGATCGGATTCGCAGGCCCGAGGGTTATCGAGCAGACGATTCGACAGAAGCTACCGAAGGATTTTCAAAAGTCTGAATTCCTTCTCGACCATGGCATGATCGATGCGATTGTCGATCGCCGCGAGCTGCGCGATTACGTCATCAAAGTACTGAACTTCATGATGAACCCCGAGATCCATGGCGAGTCAGACATCGAGAGAGCGCGAAGGGCAGCGTCAAGAAATTGAAAGCCATCCACAGATTACACAGATAATCTGTGAAATCTGTGGATACGACTTATGGACTTCGAAGAGGCGGTTCAGTACCTTTTGAGTCTCGGTCATGAGACTCTGACTATTAAACTAGGTCTCCGCAACACCGAACTCCTTCTTAACGCTCTCGATAATCCCGAACGCGCGTTTTCTGCCGTTCAAATCGCTGGAACAAACGGTAAAGGCTCTACCGCAACGATGCTCGACTCGATCTGTCGCGCGGCGGGAATCAAGTGCGGCCTCTATACCTCGCCTCATCTCGTCTCGATAACCGAACGTATCAAGATCTCCGGCGTCGAAATCACACGCGAAGACTTTGCGGCCGCGGCAACTGTTGTGCGCGATATTTCGGAACGGCTGCTGCGCGACAAACAGATCGAAGCGTTGCCGACTTTCTTTGAACATCTGACTGCCGTCGCGTTGCTTGCCTTTCGCAATGCAGGAATCGAGTTAGCGATTCTCGAGACGGGGTTGGGCGGGCGTCTCGACTCCACGACCGCAGCAAACGCTCGTATAGTCGCCATCACACCGATAGCGATGGATCACGAAGAGTATCTGGGTCACACCCTCGAGAGTATCGCTGCCGAAAAAGCTGCGATCATTCGTCCGGGTGTCAGCGCTGTACTTGCGACCCAACCACCTGAGGCTTTTGAGGTGTTGCTACAACGTTGTGAAGAGACTGGTGTGGTGCCGATCTTTGAAGACAGTGCGCGCCTGATCGAAGACACAACTGCCGATGGACGATTTTGCGTAACGTCTGAAAGCGCGAGGTATCGCTATGAGAAGGTTTGGTTGGGACTTCGTGGCGAACACCAGATCGATAACGCGGCGGTCGCGATTCGTTTAGCTGAATTACTGCGAATTCCCCCAGCCGGGATCTCGACGGGAATCAGTACCGCGACGCATCCCGGCCGGCTTGAACTGATCCCTCCGTTCTTGCTCGATGGCGCTCATAATCCTGCCGGCTGCCAATCATTGCGAGACTACCTCGACGAATTCGCGCCACATCCACTGACGTTGGTTTTTGGCGCGATGCATGACAAACAACTTGGTCAAATCGGCGAGATCCTGTTTCCAATCGCCGATCTGCTTGTCTTGACGACGATCGATAATCCAAGGAGCGCATCGATCGAGATGCTTGAACCGATAGCGAATCGTTTCACCAAAGGAAGAGTCGTTAAGACGGAATCCAGTGTCCAGGCTCTGCGAATCGCAACTGAAATGACACCTGCAAATGGTCTGATCTGCATTGCCGGGTCGCTCTATCTCATTGGCGAGATGCGACCCTCCATCTTGAGTATGGGTCAGGAAAAACAACATGACTACGCCACCTAGAGAACTGCCAAAGATAGTTGGCAGCCAGAAAGTCTTCGAAGGACGTGTCTTCACCGTCACGGTCGACACAGTGAGCGAAGGCGAAGTGACCTATCAACGTGAAGTGGTGCATCATCACGGCAGCGCAGTGATCATACCCGTCTTTGACGATGGCACCGTTTCGCTTGTCAGACAGTATCGCCATCCTGCTGTTCGCTATCTTTTGGAAGCCCCGGCGGGAACGCTGGCGGATGGCGAGCGACCTGAAATCGGCGCAGCGCGTGAGCTCGACGAAGAGCTCGGACTCGTAGCTGCGCGACTCGAAAAACTATCAGAGTTTTTTGTTTCGCCGGGTTTCTGCGAAGAGAAGATGTGGGTATACCTCGCAACTGAACTATCGGCAGGAAAGCAGTTACTGGACGACGACGAGATCCTCGACGTCGTCAGGCTGCCAATCACAGACGCGCTCGAAATGATCACTAGCGGCGAGATCCAGGACGCGAAAACAATTATCGGCCTCATGCTCGCGGCGCCGCGAGTTGGTTCGCCTATGTTCGAGATGGACTACCCGGCAGCCTGAACCGTAAGCACAAGGAAGCACAAAAAAGCACAAAATTAGCAGCCGCCATTTGTGCTTTTTGTGCTTCTTTGTGGCAAACTCCCCTGAGTGTTTACCGAAGAACCTTCCCAACAAATAACGTCGCTGCCCGAAGAGCGTGTAGAACCTCCAACGCCGGTTCTCGGCCAGGAGGTTCAGCCAGTTACGAGCCCGCAGAGTCTGGCGTGGTGGCTGCCGTGGATCAACGTCGCCAAGGCGGTTGGACTATGGGCAGTTAGTGTTGGGTTTCTGCTGTTTGTGCCCGTCGTAGTCGCGCTGCCTTACCTCATTTACAGAATAGTCGCCGCCGGTGCGCCTTCTCCGGAGGCATTGGCGACGGACAAGACGCTGCTCTTTCTGTCCGTCCTGGGAATCATTCCCACCCATCTACTGACCCTCGTCGTGACGTGGATGTTCATTAGCGAAGGAGGCCGCCGTCCTTTCTGGAAGGCTGTTGGGTTCGAGTGGCCGGCCAATGTTCGACCCCTGATCGCCGGTCTCTTCAGCCTGCTGGTTGCGATCGTCCTCCTGTTGCTGGCCTGGCTGGTGACGAACCTTTGGGGAGGCCATAAGACGCAACTGGACTTACTTGTCGAGAGTTCGATGCCGGCGCGTTTTGCGACTGCGTTCGTTGCAGTTGCCACCGCGCCCTTAATTGAAGAGTTGATTTACAGGGGCGTGCTCTATCCCGCTATTGAGAAGGCGGCCGGGGGGGGCGTGGCGGTCGCCGCCGTCTCGCTGCTGTTCGCGGGTGTGCACGTCTTTCAGTACATCAACAACATCGCGGTGATCGCTGTTATCACTCTTCTGAGTTTCACGCTGACGATCGCGCGCGCCGTCACCGGCAAACTACTTCCTTCCTTTATCATCCATCTCATGTTCAATGGAATTCAATCGCTTATCCTCGTGCTTGCGCCCTTTATAGAAAAAGGGACAGGATGACGCCGCATGTACGACGTGATGGTGGTAGGCGGTGGGATTGGTGGTCTAACCGTGGCAGCGCTGTTGTCCGCGCGCGGCATGAACACCTGTCTGTTTGAGCGGCAATCACAGGTCGGCGGTTGCATCGCAAGGGTTGAGTTCTCCGGCTACGACTTCGAACCGGGCATGGGACTTTACACTTCGTTTGGCCCCGGTGGAATCTACGAAAGACTCTTTTCCGAATTACCAGTTGAGGCTCCTGAAGTATCGTTGCTCAGCTCTCCTCACGTGATGCGTTTGGCTGACGGCACTGACGTTCGATTAGATCAAGAAAACCTTTACTCGATCTCCGGTGGTACGGCGAGTCTCGCTGAGCGCCTGGCAGAGTCGATCAAAAAGAGTGGCGGCGTGGTGCGCCTCGACACTCCGGTGTTGCGTGTTGCTTATGATGAATCAGGTCGAGCGACTGGGGTCGATTTGTTGAGTGGCGAGAGAGTTTTTGCCAAAAAGGCAATCGTCAGCAACCTGACCATTTGGGACACATACGGCAAGCTGGTTGGCCTGAACCGCACTCCTTCTGAAATCAGGAAGCGTCTGAACACGCTTCAAGGGACAGGAGTTTATGTTCTCTACGCAAGCATTGAGGAATCAGCGGTGGCGCGGCTGCCTTCCGAGCGCATGCTCGTAAAGGACAGCGACGGCGAATTCACGCTGGCGATTTCAGGCAGACGCGCCGCGACCTTTACTACGCGCACTGACGTTGAGCCATGGTTCTCATATCAAACCAGCGAAGAAGATTATGAGGACTGGGACCAGGCTGCACTCGAGCAGTTCTGGAACAGATTGCACGCGGCGCTGCCTGAGCTTGGCAGCGACATCGAAATCATCGAGACGGCCAACCCACGCACCTACTACGATCTCACGCGTCGCAAACTCGGCATGGTGCTCGGCCTCAGACAGGATGGAGGATCTCTATCTCGCACATTTCTTTCCAACCTCTTCATGGTTGGTGACACCATTAGCCCGACGGCTACACTCGACAGCGTTGTGCAATCCGCGGTCTCCGTTGCGACAGAAATCATTTGACAGATTAACAGGATTTACAGGATCAATCATGAAAAATCATGCAAATCCTGTAAAGATGACCCTAGACATAAAGAATTGTCTAGTGTATAT
>JBKPJS010000609.1:0-12933 GCA_046730815.1 Acidobacteriota bacterium | reverse complement strand
GTCTGAGTGCGACCGGCAGCAGCCTCGTGTTCACGTAGAGCAAGTGCAGCGAACTGATTATGAATACGATTCCTGCCATGTTGGCGCTCAACGCCAGCAACACGATCGGCTGCGTGAGCCTGAGCGCGAAGATGCCCCAGATTGAAATGACAGCAAGCACGGAATAGTAAATGACACGGACATCACCGCCACGCCATGCACGGATGCGCGTGCTACCCGTCCAGAGGATGTCAGTGATCGCGCGCGTCATTCCTTCGAGAATATCGAGCTGTGTCTTGAACAGTATCCAGACGCCGAGTATCGCGATAGCGCCGCCAAAGATCGCGCCTTTCTGCGTTGCGACAGCCTGCGCCAACGCCGCCGCTATGCCGAGCCCGCGAATGTCGCTACCCGCCGGCACAAACGTAACGTAGAGCAACGCAGGCAATGCCATACCAAGAATGGCGCCCGTGAAGTAAACACCCCATTGGTCCACACGCACGATTCGCCACCAGCCATGCCAGCGCTCGAGCGACGCTGCGTCGGGCGCGAACGTGCTGCCTGAGTGGGCCAACGCGACTTTCTTCCCGCCGACTGCCGCCGGGATGAAGCCGACGCTGCTGCTCATGCCGTACCCTTTGTCTCGCGCCCAATTGGTCAATGTCAGGTTCGTAACACCTCCGCCTCCTGTATAAGCAGCAAATGCGCCGAGCAAAAAGAAGTCAGCACCCGCGGGAACCAACTGGAAAGAACCAGTCCTGACATCGAACGCGGCAAAACCCGCGAGTGCAGCTCCCCAGGTCGATAATGGAACGAAAAGAATAGCGAGCGCTCCGAGTCCGCCTATGATGAGCGCGATCATGATCCAGTTGAGATACTCGAGTGTGCGCTCAATTCGCCGTCCAACCAGCAACACGAGTCCGCACATTAGAAAGAGGCCTACGCCGATTGCGTAAACCGTTCCTGCCTCACCGGCAACCGGCAAGCGTTTCGCAAAGAGAAAGAAGACTGCACCTGCTGCCGCCCCTGCCCATCCGGGCCATCCCATCTGGAGAAAGTAAAGCACAACATAAAACCAGGCCCAGAATGTGGAGTGAGGCCGCGTGCGCATAAATCCAGTTAACACTGGTTCTCCAGTAGCCATCGTGTAGCGCATCAACTCGACGTTGAGCAGCGTCTGTAGCAGCGATGCAACGCCGACGATCCAGAGCAGCGAGAGGCCGTATTTCACAAATGCCGCTGGTCCAAGCAGGAATTCTCCGCTACCAATTGAGGCGCCAAGCACGATCACGCCTGGTCCAACGGCGCTGAACCATTGAAGACCGCGCGGTCTCGGCGCGGCAGGCAGCTCGCCGATACGCCAGGGATCGAGTCCGGAACGCGCCTCCGGTGATTCTGCTGTCTTTGTCGTCACCATTCGCGCGCAGAGCTTAATGCACTTGTGGTTTGCTTTGAACCCCTATTATTGTTTTATCTGATGAACAAGACCATTCCGATCCGGATTGCGACGGCTGCTGACGCCGCAAAGATTACAAGTGTTATTAACTCCGCGTTTCGCGTTGCCGAAGGATTTTTTATCGACGGACGGCGTATCTCCGAGGCGGAGGTCAAACAACATCTGGCGAAGGGCGCGTTTCTGCTAACCGAAAGTGGCGATAAGCTTATGGGCTGTGTCTACGTCGAACTCCGTGGTGAGCGATCTTACCTGGGCCTCCTATCCGTCGATCCGGCTTCCCAACAAAGCGGACTAGGATCATTTTTGATGAATGCGGCGGAGAACTACTGTCGCGAGCGAGGCTCTCGCATGATGGAAATTTACATCGTCAATCTACGGACAGAGTTGCCGCCGTTCTATCAACGTCGAGGATACGTCGAGACTGGTACGACTCCGTTCCCCGAAGATATCGAAACGAAGATGCCTTGCCACTTCATCAACATGTCGAAGACTCTGTAATTCATGGCTTCATCAAAGCAACCAGCCGAAGTTTTATCGATCGAGGGGCGCGAGGTTCGCGTAACCAACCCTGACAAGCTCTACTTCTCTTTACAAACAAAACTCTCGAAACTCGATCTCGTACGTTACTACTTGTCGGTCGCGCCCGGTGCGCTGGCGGGAATCCGAGATCGGCCGATCGTTTTGAAGCGATTTGTAGACGGAGCAGAAGCTCAGGCTTTTTATCAGAAGCGCGCACCCACAAATCATCCTGACTGGTTGCGGACCACCATCTTGTCGTTCCCTTCCGGCCGTCAGGCAGAGGAGATCGTCGTTGATGATGCAGCGGGGCTGGCGTGGATCGTGAACCTGGGTTGCATTGAACTGCATCCGCATCCGGTGCGTTCAGGCGATCTCGATCATCCCGATGAGTTGCGCGTCGATCTCGATCCTGGTCCAGGTGTTAGTTGGGAGGATGTTCGGCTGGTTGCGCTGGAAGTGAAAGCGCTGCTGGAGGAGCTGGGTCTGCGCGGGTGGCCCAAGACCAGTGGCTCGCGTGGGATGCACGTGAACGTCAGGATTCAACCGCGTTGGACCTTTAGCGAAGTGCGACGTGCGGCAGTCGCGTTGTCGCGCGAAGTCGAACGCCGCATACCGAAACTTGCGAGCTCAAAGTGGTGGAAAGAGGAGCGGCATGGAGTGTTCCTCGATTACAACCAGAACGCGAAGGATCGTACGACCTGTTCCGCGTATTCAGTGCGTCCACTTCCCGATGCACGAGTCTCGACGCCACTTACGTGGGATGAAGTTCCAGACTGTGATCCTGCTGAGTTTACTGTGCTGACAGTGCCGAAACGTTTTGCAGAGTTTGGCGATCCACATGCCGGGATGGACGATCATGAAGGATCGCTGGAAGAGCTGCTCGAGCTCGCGGACCACGATGAGGCGGCAGGCCTCGGTGACGCGCCCTGGCCACCACACTTCGCCAAAATGGAGGGTGAAGCAACACGCGTGGCGCCCTCGCGCGCTCGCTCGACGGCGAAGAAGCCCGCGGCGAAAATGAAGCGCATCAGAATGCCGCTGCTGGTTATCGCAAACTCTCCTGACAAGAAGGCGGCCCTCGAGGGTCTTGAGCGTTGGAAGAAGAAATATCCCAAAGTGGCCAAGCTTCTAGCGGTCGACGATGTGCTGGTCGACTCAATGCGGGGCCGCTCGTCGACCTGGACACGCATTCGAGTAAACCTGCGCAACGTCCCTGAAAAACTCCGCCCAGCCCAGGAAACCCCCGATCCCGACGACGACCCCACCCGCGACTGGGGCCACAAAAAGGCACAAAAAGCGCAAGAATAAGCAGCAACAGATTACACAGATGCACGATTAATCTTCCTTAATGCCTTTTGTGTTTTTTTGTGGCTCACCTGCCAGTGGCGAAGATCGACTCCAGCTCGTGAGGGGGGACGACTTCCAGTTGGTCGAAGGTGCAGTCGGTGGGTTTCTTGTCCGTGCGCCAGCGGCGGAACTGCGCTGTGTGGCGAAAACGGTTTCCCTGCATGTGATCGTAGGCAACCTCGACGACTAACTCTGGTCGCAGTGGCTCCCAGGAGAGATCCTTGCCTTGACTCCACCGGCTCTGCGCGCCAGGCATGCGCCGCTCCTCTCCCAATTCCTCCATCGCCCAGTCTTTCCAAGGGTGAGACGCAAGCGCGTTCTTGCGATAGGGCTTCAGAAACTCAACCAGCTCGCGGCGCTTCTCGTTAGTAAAACTCGCGCACACACCCACGTGCTGCAACGTGCCCGAATTATCAAAGAGCCCGAGCAACAGTGATCCGATACCCGTGCTTTCGCCCTTCTTGTGCCAACGAAATCCAGCGACGACACAATCACAATCGCGCTCGTGCTTAACCTTGAGCATCACGCGCTTGTTCGCTTCGTAAGTTCCCTCCTTCGGTTTAGCGACGACCCCGTCGAGCCCGGCACCTTCAAAACGACGAAACCAGTCGGACGCAATCGAGAAGTCACTGGTCGCAGGTGTCAGGTGGAGAGGAGGCTTTACTGACGATAGTAGGGACTCCAATTTACTGCGACGTTCGGTAAACGGTTTATTTCGCAAGTCTCGCTTGCCTTCGGCGAGCAGATCGAAGAAGACGATCGATGCCGGGATTTGCTCGGAAAGTAATTTGACTCGTGATGCCGCGGGATGAAGTCGTAGCTGGAGCGAATCGAAGTCAAGCGCGCCCTTTTGTGCTATTACGACTTCACCGTCGAGCACGCATTTAGTCGGCAGTTGTTTTAGTATCGGATCGACGAGTTCCGGAAAATAGCGATTCAGTGGTTTGTCGTCGCGACTCTGAATCAGTACTTCTTTCCCGTCACGAAAGATCAATGCGCGAAACCCATCCCATTTCGGTTCGAAGATCCAATCGCCGGTTGCGGGCAATTGGTCCACGCGTTTTGCGAGCATCGGAAGAATCGGCGGATTCACGGGAAGTTGCATACCCGGTAATCTGCCTAATTCGTCGCCAAACTTCAACCTGCGAGTCCGCGGAAGCATTCTGGGCGATACTTCCGCGGACTGCGTGTGGCCCCCTCACCAAGGCCACTCCTGAGACTCGAGATCACCGGATCTCAAATCTCAGATCTGGCTGCACTCAGCAACATATCTCGCGAGGCGCCGAGCACTGCCCGAGCTTGATCACGACTCACCATGGGAAACTGATCGAGAAAAGTGTCCATGGTCTGATCGTCTTCCAGAAACTCGAAGAGCAACTTAATCGGAACTGACGTTCCCACAAAGACTGCGCCGCTGTTTGCGTTTTGCGGGTCACGTTCAATCACATCTTCCAGCTTCATTACCCTTGCGAAATCCCCCGAGTCCGCAGAAGCACCCTCAACGCGCCGCCGCGCTTCCGCGGACTCCACCTGGCCCCCCACCAGGTTATCAAGTTCAAAAATTTTCTATTTACGAAACAAGCTGAACACACTACGATGCACTCGTCTTTGACAACTAAGCAACGGCAATATGCGCTGCTCAATCTGCACTAACGAGTGATGAGCAACGCCGGCGAGTTTGAAAGGTTAAGACTCGCGGCGGCAATCGTAAGCGACCGCATCCTACTCTCACTAGCGAGTACTTGCAAGCTAAATTTTAGCGCAACTGGGAGTACGGCGGGATTTAGGGCGTTTTGGGACACGTCAGGAGGTGACTCCTGATGGGAAATCCTCGCCCCAAGCCGTGCCGTTTAGGTGAAAAGTTACGCCAGATTCGTGAGGCGTTCAGCCTCTCGCAGGCTCGGATGCGCGATCGGCTGGGTCTCGACTACATGCAAGCGGCCCGCATTTCGGAATATGAACGCAACGACCGAGAACCTTCATTGTCGACTCTCCTGGCGTATGCCGACCTCGCCGGCGTGCACGTCGAAGACATCATCAACGACAATGTCGACCTGCCTGAAAAACTCCCCGGCAACGTCCATCATGGCGTGCTGCCGCGAGAGTCCTGAGTAGCTTTGCCTCAAAGTCTTCCAGCCACAAAAAAGCACAAAAAGCACCAAGCATTTCCCGTGATTTTGTGCCTTTTGTGCTCCTTTGTGGCAGAAATTACCGGGAGTTGACTTGCATGAATCGCGCGTTTAAGCGCATCTTTTCTTCATGTCTGACGCCTTTTCTGAGCTTGCTTCCAACCTCGCTGCAGTCGCGAAGAGCTTTCACGCGCGTGGTTGGCTTCTCGGCACGAGTGGCAACCTGAGTGCGGTGGTCCAGCGCGATCCGCTGCAACTGGCAATGAGTCCGAGTGGTATCGACAAAGGCGAACTAACGTCAAACCAGGTGCTTTCGATTGATGAGAATGCTCGAATCGTAAGTCCTCACGATGGCAAGCCATCAGATGAGAGCTTGCTCCACATTCGAGTCGTAAAGGAGCGAGGCGCAGGCGCAGTGTTGCACACTCATTCGGTCTGGAACACGATCCTTTCGGATCTTCATGCGCACGAAGGTGGGGTGAGTATTGAAGGCTACGAGATGTTAAAGGGACTGCAAGGCGTGCGCACACACGAGCACACGGAATGGTTGCCGATCATCGACAACTCTCAGGACATGCCGGCGCTCGCAGAGCTTGTCGGCAAGACACTGAACGAACACAAAGCGGCCCACGGCTTCCTGCTGCGACGCCACGGTCTTTATTCCTGGGGCGAAACGTTGGCGCAGGCTAAGCGACACGTCGAGATTCTCGAATTTCTGCTTGAGACAATGGGACGAACGGCTCTTATCCGGAGGAGTGCAAATGGCTCTAGTAACGATCCTCAATGAAGACAAGACGCTAAGAACGGAAGAAGAGATTGCTACAGGCCTGGCCAGGCACGGCATCGACTACGAACGCTGGCGGCCTGCTCATCCCGTCACCGATGACGCTCCGGCCGAGGAGATCCTGCGCGCGTATTCTCGCGAGATTGAAGAGCTCAAAACTCGCGGTGGCTACGTCACCGCCGATGTGATCGATGTCAATCCGGCGACACCCGGGCTCGATGCTATGCTCGCGAAGTTTAATCGCGAGCACTGGCACGACGAAGACGAAGTCAGATTCACCATCGCCGGACATGGGCTGTTTCACATTCACACGACAACGGGAGCCGTGCTCGCGATCGAAGTCGAGGCGGGCTATTTATTTCGCGTGCCGCGGGGCACGCGGCACTGGTTCAACCTCTGCACAGATCGTCGCATCCGGGCGATCCGTTTGTTTCAGGACACGGCTGGTTGGACACCACACTACACTGAGAGTCGCGTTGATGAAGGTTTTCTTCCAGTCTGTTTTGGTGTAACACATCTGCCAGGCACACAGGCGATGACGCCATGAATTCTTTTCGTGGCATCCTGCTCGACATCGAAGGCACAACCACTCCGATCGCCTTTGTTCACGAAGTGCTGTTCTCCTACGCGCGTACTCACGCAAGAGAGTTTCTAGCAAATAACTTTCACTCCGAGGAGGTGCGCACCGACGTCGCTCTGTTGCGTGAGGAACACGCGCAGGACGTCAGCAAAGATCTTCATCCGCCGTTCCTAAGTTCTGAGATCGATTCGGTCGCGGCTTACATTGATTGGCTGATCGCCCAGGATCGCAAGTCGACTGGCTTGAAATCATTGCAGGGAAAGATCTGGCGACAGGGTTATCTCGACGGGTCTTTGAAGTCGCAGGTGTTTGTGGATGTAGCTCCCGCGTTGGAACGTTGGCATGCGGCAGGTTTGAGTATCAACATCTTTTCATCGGGCAGCGTGCTGGCCCAGCAACTTCTCTTCGCGCACACGGACGCAGGCGATCTCACGAGGTTCATCAATGATTACTTCGACACGAATATCGGAAAGAAAGCAGAGGCCGATAGTTATCGCAGTATCGCCTCAGCTTTGAATCTTCCCGCGACCGAGATCGTCTTCATCTCAGACGTGGTCAGCGAACTCGACGCCGCAAGCGAAGCCGGAATGAAGCCACTCCTCTCGCTCAGACCCGGCAACCAGCCGCAACCTCCCACACGCTATCAATCGATCCACAGCTTCAACGAGCTCTAAGCCACAAATGATTCAATCACGCAGATAAACGCAGATTCGATCTGCGTTCATCTGCGGCTTATTTAGATTTTTTTGTGGCCGCTTTTTGTAGCAGAGCGAGCACTTCAGGGTTCTTCGCGGCGGCCTCGAGGGCGGTGCCATACTCTAAGCCATGCTCGCTGCCGGATAGTAAACCTTTCGCGTTCGGGTCTGCGCCGGCAGCGAGAAGCATCTGCACAATGGCAGGGTCTCCCTTCTTTGCGGCGAGGATCAGCACGGTTCTCTTGATATCTTTATGATCGTACCCAATCGCATACTCGTGGTTCGCATCCGCGCCTTTACTTAAAAGCTCCTTAACCTTCGCCTGGTCCTTTTTCTCAATTGCAACTGGCAGAAAAGCATTCAGGGTTTGGGGACGCGGTTTGGCCTTCTTGAGCAGCTCCTCGATCGCAACGTGATCCTTCTCGTAAGCAAAGACGGCGGCCGTGTTACCAAATACGTCAGTACGATTCAGGTCAGCGCCGCGCGCCAGTAAGCCCTTCACTATCTCAATCTCACCCAAACTAGCTGCTCGCATCAGCAACGTCTCACCATTTTTATTCTGAGCATTAACGTCGCCGGTCTTGGCCGTCAGTAAAAGTCGTGCAGCCTCGAGGCGGTGCTTCGCTAAGTTCTCAGATCTAGCCGCGACGTAATCCGGCACTTCTTCAAGCGCTCGCATCAACGCCGTCTCACCTTTTGCATCTTGAACACTAGCGTCAGCGCCCGCTTGCAAGAGTGCCTCAACCACTTCCACGTCGCCTCGATCGACTGCATGGATTAAAGCCGTCTCGCCTTGCTCATCTACGGTGTTCAATTGCGCGCCATGTGCAATCAGCAGCTTGACCTTCTCTGCGGAATTCGCCTCCATCAACGCGGTTTGTCCATACTGCCCACCCAGGTTTGCATCAGCGCCGCGGTCCAGCAACAGACTCATAATCTCAGACGCAGGTGGCGGAACCGGCTTACCCGGCGCTGGATTCATTTCCGGAATGCTCGGTCCGGCGGACATGATGAGCGCTGAATACCCGATCCTGTGCTTCTCATTCACCTCAGCGCGGGCGTCGAGCAGCAGTTTGACTATATTTGCGTGCCCCCCGCGCACCGCCATCATCAACGCCGTGCCTTCGTAAGTTTGAGCATTAACGTCGGCGCCTCTCGCGAGCAGAAGTTTCACAATCTCGACGTGACCCTCACTCGCAGCGTGCATCAACGCAGTCTTATACGTGACCGGCTGATTGACGCGTGCTCCTTTGTCGAGCAGTTGTTGGATGACTTCAACCGAAGGTGTTTGTCTTTGACTCAGGATATAAAGCAGGCGCTCATCCAGCTCTTTATCGACTTGTTGCTGGACAAGAGCGACTGAAGCTGGAGTGGCGGCGAAGAGTACAACCAGGATCAGAATCAATCGACGAATGGATTTATCAGTAAGATCCGTGTTCATCTGTGGCCTCACTTTGAAGTGGCCGTAACTCACAAAACATCACCTGTTTCTTACGTTGAAATAGTAGAAGCCCACATCTTCAGTTCCACCTGCTTCCGTAACACCACTGAGCTTGAGTTCGTATTCACCGGGTTTGAGAGCGGTTGCGGGCACGGTGATGCTGATCGATCGTGCTCCGCGTCGACTGTGGGCTGTTAAGTTTTCCCTGGTCCAGATTTGCCTTCCTGCGACGGTCCGTAATTCCGCAGCAAAAGCCCTGTACTGCTCTTCCGGATCGATTCCGATCTGGAGTCGCACCAGGCGCGCGTTTTCCAGCAATACAAGGCTCGGCTTTTCACCGCCACCACGTGAGATTCCAGGCAGCAGAGTCAATGACGCGATAACCGGTCGCGGCGTGGGAGTGGTCGTATCTCTCGTTTCACTTAACTGGCGCAGCGACTGGTCACTCTGCTCTCGCTGTTGTTTTTCCTGACCGAGCCTTGCAGCTAACTCCTCATTGCGTTTGCGCTCGGCTTCGACTTGCTGCTCCAAAGCCTGGCGCTCACTCTGTCGCGACTGGTTCTCAGCTTGAAGCCGCGTGCGTTGACTGCGCAGCCGCAGTGTTTCGGTTAACAACCACGCGCCGCCCACGAGTAACAGCAACATGATTGCGGCGAATGCAAACTTGCCGGCAGGGTTTAGTCCACGAAAAAATGCCTCAAACGAGTCGCGCCACGAGATCGCAGCCGGTGCTCTGCTCGGTTGCTCTGCGACGGCGGCTTCAGAAGCGACGCTGGCGAGCGCCCGCGCAAACTCCACCCGCTTGCGCCGCTCGGCGGAGGCGAGAAAGCGATCCTCAAACCTGCGCCGCTCAGTTTCAGAGAGCTCCTGACGCACGTACTCGTCGATCAGGTCGTTCTCGACCAACGTGATGCTTGCAAGGTAATCCTTGTCTTGAAACGCCCGGTCTTCTATCTCGACCTGCTGCTCTTCAGGCAGTTCGCCGAGTAGATACCGCGCGATCAGTCTTTCGCTGTTGGGCTCAGTCGCCATAATCACCACAGTTAAACTTTTAGTCAGAACTTAACAATGCGGGATGTTCCATTTAGGAGTGGCGAAGAAAGCATTTTCATCACACCTCCGGCGAAAAAATTTTTCAGCCCCGGCCAATGCACTCCTCAACGCACCCCTGAAGCCTCTCACGCAGCCGCAAAGCCCTCATTCTCAAAGTGTTAACCGGAATCCCCAACCGCTCTATCAGCTTCTTGCGGTTCCGGATCTTTTCACTTTTCTCGCCCTGGTAATACTGGAGAATCAACTCACGGTTGTCGGAAGACAAGGTCTGGAGGCAGTTTCTGAGACAAATGAGCCGGCTCTCGCCGTCGTCCGAATCGACGTAAACCTCGCTGGAATTGCTGATTTCCGTGAGTGCGGACTGTTCTCGCTGCCGGCCTTTGAGGATCTCCAGCAAAAGCAGTCGTGCCACTCCCATCGCGTAGCTTGAAGGATTGAGGATCTCTTCGCCATCGGCGACTCTTTTTGTCATCCGATTGATGGTTTCGTCGGCGTGATCTTCAGGAAACGAGCAGCCTCGCCATTCGAAGAAGCGCGTGAGATTGTTGCGAATTTCGAGATATTTTTCGCTGCCGCTGTCGCGATTGCCGCCCCCCAGAGCAATCAGCAACTTATCAAATGCTTCCTGAGTCAGCGTCCATTTTTGACGCGCAGTGGCCGGCGCCATCTGACCGGATGAGTCACTCGCGATTTGAGCGTGATCCTGCCCGTCGAACATTGCGATCGGAATTGCGAAATGCGAATTTCGAATTGCGGATTTCGTCGGATGGGAGGTTCAGTTTTTCTTCAAGACGCAACGAAATTCGAAATTCGAATTTCGCATTGGTTCCTACCGTTTAATCGCGTCGTAAAGCTGCCGCGCCATCTCGACATCAATCCCTTTGAGAGCTTCGTACTGGGCCATGGCGGCAGTCTTGTCATTAATCGCGTAGTAAGTGAGCCCGAGATTGAAGTAGGCCTGAGCCAGGCTCGGTCGTAGTTTGATGGCTTCTTTATACGACTCAATCGCTTCGGAGTAGCGACCCGCATTGTAGAGTGTCAACCCCAGATTGAAATGAGCGGAGACGTTCTTCGGCTCTATTTCTGACGACTTCTTGAGCGCGTTCGCTGCGTCGTCGTAACGCTTCAAACCGTTGTAAGCATTGCCGAGGTTTTTGTAAGCGTAGGAACGTATCTCATTTCTTTCCTGGAACCCTAACTTGTACGCTCCGCCTGTCTCACCCAATAACTTTATCGCTTGCAGGCTCGCATCGACCGCATCCTGGTAGCGCTCACTGTGATTGTAGGCAAAACTCAGATTGTTATAGACCTCCGGACTGGTTGGATCGCGCTTCAACGTTTCTTTGTAAACGTCAATGGCCTCCGGATACCTGTTCATTCGCGCCAGCGAAAACGCGAGTGGCAGATATGCTCCACTGTAATCCGGTTTCACTTTGATCGCTTTTTGATAGGCGTCGACCGCTTGCGCAAACTTGCCCTGGTCGACATAGACGTTTCCCAAACCGGCAAAAGCGCGCGCGTCGTCAGGAGCAATTCGGGCTGCGAGTTGATACTGCTGTTCGGCTTCGGCGTAGCGCGGCTGAGGGGCACTGCGAGCGGCATTCGCGCGCGCGATTATTGAATCCTGTTGGGGCACGGACGGTTTGCGGGTTGGTTTTACGCGTCCGCCACCAGTTGCGCCCTGGCCTCCGCTGGCGACTGTCGGGTTTTGCGGCGCGCGAAAGATTAGAGCCGCGCCTCCGGTGATGTCGCGGAGCAGGCTGCCGCCGCCGGTTATATCCTGGGCTATGACCAACGCGACTGGCGAAAGTGCAATTACGAGGGCTAAACAGTAAAGACGATTTCTCATGCGGGGGTACTTCTCCTTAATGGCAGATTACAACTCATTCAGGAATAGACACAAGCCGGAAAGCCAGTTTACAGATGGACACAATTATCAGGATTATCATGCAAATCCTGTCCAATCCTGCAAATGCTGTAAAAATGTGCTACTTGAGGTTGTCGAGTTGCAGGCCAATTGGGTCCGCGCCGGTTCCCTTGAGACCGTCGAGCACGCGAGTAACTTCACCGTAGGAAATGCTGCGAGGGGCCTTGATAAAGACGGTCTTCTCAATCCGTTGGTCTTCAGGAAGATCGATCCGCGAGAGCATGTCTGCGCGGTAAGCGCGGTTTCGCGTGCGCTCTTCAAACACTGAGATCAGTTTCGAACTTAAAGGCGCAAGATTATCGACAGTGCCCATGTCAGGAATTTGATTAAGCTTCAAGGTTCGATCAGATTCAATCGTCACCACCAGTGTGAGCGGGCTGGGGTCGATTTTTCGCGAATCGTTATCAGGTTCAGCAGGTAGTTTTGCGAGGAAGCGGTGCGGTTTCAGCGGAGCTGCCACCATGAAGATTATGAGCAGAACAAGCAGAACGTCGATCAGCGGAGTTACATTGATAGCCGGCGCCGGTATGACACTTCTCATTTCGCTCATCTGCATTCCTCCACACTGGAGATCGCAGATTTAGACACTCACTTAGCGAAAAGGTTCCGCGCCGGCAATACTACCGCGCGCTACCTTTCGGAAACATCACTCGATCCGGTTCGGCGTTTAGCTTCGTCAGCAGCTTTTTTATCAAGCGCGTTTTCACGCGTCCTGCTTCTTTGGGTTGGACCAAATAGCGAACGATCACTTCCAGCCAGGTGTTCTCGCTCACGCGAAATATGATCACTGGACGCTCCTGAACTTCGAGTTGATTCACAGGAGTCTGCGCAAGTATTTCACGAAAGACTTGCACCTGCTTCATCATCTCTTCGCCAACCTCCTGCTCCGCAACTTCCTTCATGGTCGCCGCGATAAACTCGAGATCGCTGTCATAAGCAACCTGAAACTTGATCTCGTTCCAGATGTAAGGAAACAGCGGCCACGTATAGTTGTAGACCGGCGTGTTTAGCACACTCGAATTA
>JBKPJS010000608.1:0-2081 GCA_046730815.1 Acidobacteriota bacterium | reverse complement strand
CACCGAACGAGAGTACATCAACGCCCACGTCGGCCGTGATCTCTTTCAGGCTTGCTTTGAGACCTACGGCCGCGTTCGCAAGACGAGCGCCATCAACATGAAGCAGCATGTTGTGTTCGTGAGCGAAGTCAGCCAGCGCCTTCAGCTCTTTCTTTGTGTACACGGTGCCCATTTCGGTGGCTTGCGATACCGAGATCACACGCGGCTGCACGTGGTGCTCAACCCCGATCCCGTGCAACAGTGGTTTGATTTGTTCGACGCGCAGCTTGCCGTCGGCAGTGGCAATCGTGAGCAGCTTGCATCCGGTGAACTTCTCGGGCGCGCCACACTCATCAACATTAACGTGCGCCGTCTCAGCGCAGATAATCGCCTGATACGATTCAGTTATTGCTTTTAACCCGAGGACGTTCGCGCCGGTGCCGCCAAAGACGAAATAGACCGCGACATCACGGCCAAAATGTTTCTGAAACAGTTTTATCGCGCGCGCTGTGAATGGATCGTCACCGTAGGCAATGACGTGACCGTCGTTAGCCGCCGTGATGGCTTCGATCATCTCCGGATGAATACCGGCGTTATTGTCGCTGGCGAAGCTTCGGTTAGACATACATCTGTGTAATCTGTGGATGGTTCAAAGTTTTCCCGCCTTAAAATCTCGCGCGATCTCACGCGCTGCATTCGCTCCAGGCAGGCCGGTCAATCCGCCGCCGGGATGCGTGCCGGCGCCGCAAAGATAAAGTCGTTTGAGTGGTGTTCGATACTGCGCCCAACCAATCAACGGCCGGAAAGTAAAAAACTGATCGAGCGTTTGTTCGCCGTGGTGAATGTGTCCGCCGCTTAGACCGTAAGTTTGTTCCAGATCGAGAGGCGTGATTACTTGCGCGGCGATAATTAAATCGCGCAGGCCCGGTGCGTATTTTTCTAGTTGATTAATTACGTTGGCGGCAAACTCATCGCGACGCGTGGTCCAATCGCCTTGCTTCAACTTGTAAGGCGCAAACTGAACGTGAATCGACATCACGTGCTTGCCTGCCGGCGCGAGTGAAGAATCTCCAAGCGAAGGAGTGGTCATGTCGAGATAAGGTTCAGCAGAAAACTCGCCATACTTGGAAGCGTCGAAGGCGCGCTCGAGATAATCGATCTCCGGGCCGATATGAATACGACCGGCGAGTTTTGCTTTGTCGCCATTTACACCGCGAAACTCCGGCAAGCCCGAGAGCGCGAGGTTAACCTTGGCCGCTGTGCCCGGCGCGCGATAGTTACGCATCTTCAACAGGAAGTTTGGATCGAGATCGATTGGATCCACCAAATGCAAAAACGTTGTGCGCGGATCGGCATTTGAAACCACTGCGCGCGATTCAATCTCTTCACCGCCATCGAGCACGACCCTCCCGATATCGCCGGCGTCGCCATTTATGCCAACGACCTTCGCGAGCGTGCGTATCTCAACGCCCGCGGCTTTGGCGGCGCTCGCCAAAGCCTCAGAGAGCGCGCCCATGCCCCCCTTCGCGTAGGAAGCGGATCCGATTGCGCTTCCATCCAACGCCGCTTGCCACAACAAGCCGAGACTCGTCCCCGCAGACCATGGACCAGCGAATGCTCCGTGAATTCCGCGAGCAGCCACGACGGCACGCAACAACTCGGTCTCGAACCATTCACTGACGAGATCCGCCACTGCCATCGGCCCCCAACGTAACAGGCGATACTCGTCCTTCTTACCCAGCCCTCGAAACGCAAGCCCCACTTTGCCGAGATGCCACAAGTTCGCTTTCGTTGGTCGATCGATCAACGGCGGAGTCATTGAAATGAGGGGAGCGAGTACTTTGCCGATGCGCGCGAAACTGTTGACGAATTCCGGATAACTCTTGGCATCGTGTGCGGAAAACTTTTCTATTTCACTGACTGTGCGACCGACGTCGTTGTAGACGCACAAGGATTTGCCATCGGGCGAGAGGGCGAGCACGCGCACTTCAGGAGTGATCATCTCGAGTCCGAAGCGTGACAGATTGAGATCGCCGGCCACTTCAGACGACAGAGGACCTGCCGCATGGTCCAGGGTGGAACAACGGAAGCCTGGATGTAGT
>JBKPJS010000607.1:0-9777 GCA_046730815.1 Acidobacteriota bacterium | reverse complement strand
ACCTTGAAATCGTGTGGGTTGATCTTGCGCATTGCCGATATTGTTCTTTCTTGGGACTTATTATGTAAACTGGTTACAGGCTGAAGAATAGAGCTATACCGCTACAGTTGATTTTGGTGAACCGGGACGAATGAATTTGTCTAAACGCGGAACATATACTCCTGACTTACCAACCTGTCAACAGTTTTTTCGTTTTAAACCGCGGATTTTACGGATGAAGACGGATCAGGTCTGCGAGCGCCAGCGATCGATCGCTACGGCCACAACGATGATTGCGCCGATAATGATCTCCTGGATGTAGTTGGGCCAACCTACCTGCTGGCAGCCGTTTCGCAGGAACGCCATTATCAAAGCGCCGATCATCGATCCGAGGATGCTTCCCTCGCCACCATTCAAACTACCACCGCCGATCACTACCGCAGCGATGATGTCCAACTCAGATCCCGCGGCAACTGTCGGATCGCCTTGTCGCAAACGCGACATCTGCATCACGCCCGCGAGACCGAACAACAGACCTGCGAGTGCATAGATCCAAACTTTTAATCGATCAGTAGCGATGCCACACGCGCGCGCCGCGGCTTCGTTTGAGCCGAGCGCAAACACGCGTCGCCCAAACACCGTGTTGCGCAAAACAATCGCGGCGCAAACAGCCAGCACGATTGTGATCCACACGCCGGGAGCGACAAGCAGCCACGACGGATTCGGAAACATCACCAACAGTTCATTGAGCCAGGTTCCAGGCATGTTGACGGTTTGTTGATTTGCCATCCACTTCGCCACCCCGCGCCCGACGCCGAGCATTCCGAGCGTGGCGATGAACGGGACGACTTTCAGCCGTGTAATCACGAGTCCATTCACCACGCCGACGAGCCCGCCCACAAGAATTCCACTCATCATCGCCACTGAAGGCGGCAGACCGTCGTTGATTCCAAGCGCTGTTATCACCCCTGTTAAAGCGATCGTCGATCCAACTGACAGATCGATCCCGCCGCTGATGATGATCAAAGTCATACCGATCGCGCCGATAGCGACGATCACAGTTTGCGAAAGGACGATGCGAAGATTGTTGGGCGAGAGAAACCGGCCCGGCGTATCCATCAGGAGAGAGAAGATGCCGATCACCAACAGCAGTCCCAGCACCGGGCCAAGGCGATTCTGTTTGAGATCAACCATTAACGAGTATTTAACCGCGGATTACACGGATAAAATCCGGATTCTTTCCGTGTTATCCGTGGTTCATTTCAAATATTGGTCCAGTGGCGGATGCAGCAGAGTCTGAACTTCCGGCGAGTTCATGTTTTCCTTTGTAACCAGCATCACCCCTGTATCAATCTGTTTCTCCACAGGTTTGCCTTGCAGGCTGTCGACTATCGTGCGTACTCCGAGATAACCCATGTTGAAGGGATTCTGCACAACGATGCCGTGCAACTGATTGTTATTGAGTGCGTCGATAAAGGTCTGGCTCACGTCGAAACCGACAAATGAAACTTTGCCTGCTTTGCCGATGTCCTGAAGCGCGAGCAGCATCCCCGCGGTTGATGATTCGTTGGGCGTGAATATCCCCTGCACCTGATCGCCGAAACGATTCAAGAGATTCTCCGAGGCGCGCTTCGCTGTATCGCGTGTGGCGCCTGCGTATTGATCTGTTGAGACGAGCTCGATGCCAGGGAACTTCTGTTTCATCTCCCCGATGAAACCCTGCTCGCGTTCGGTCGTGCTGGCAGAACCTTCCGCATACCGCAACACCAGCACTTTGCCCCTGCCGTTCAAAAGTTGGCCCATGCGATCCGCGGCGAGCGAACCGCCCTTGCGATTGTCAGTGGCAACAAAACTGATGATCTCTTCCGATTCCAAACCGGAGTCGATGATCACTGTGGGAACCCCGGCACGCTGCGCGTCGGCGACGGGACGAACTAACGCGCGATCGTCGAGCGGCGCGAGGACGATGCCACTGACGCCCTGCGCGGCGAATCCTTCGACGACTTGAATCTGCTGCTCGCGATCATCTTCCCGCAACGGGCCTTTCCAAATTACTTCAATGTCTGTTCCCTGCGTCGCGAGTTCGCTGGCGGCTTTGTTGCTGCCCGCATGAATGCTTTTCCAAAACTCGTGAGTCGTGCCCTTGGGGATCACGGCGATCGTGAACTTCCTGGTTGGAGCCTCGGCCTTCTTGCAACTGGTTGCGAAGATTCCGAGGCTCAGGATGAAGAACAATAAGAGAATTTTGCGCATGATCATTTCCTGTTAAGGTGCATTAGGCGGATTCGTTGATGATTACGTACAGCTCCTGCGGCCCGTGTACACCGATGGCCAGCGTCAATTCGATGTCGGCGGTGCGCGATGGTCCAGTGACAAAGGTAACTGTCGGACTGATCTCCTTGCCGGTTTGCAGCAGCGTTAAAGCTGCACCGAGCGTTTCACAGATTCGTGAAGCATCGACGATCGCGATGTGCACTGGAGGCACAAGGGAAACAAATCGATGCCGTTCATGTGCGCTGTCGAGCACCAAAGTTCCTGTTTCAGCAATGGCGGCTTGGGCGGTTGATACGCCGATATCGAAACGGAAGATGTCCTGTGCGTTAGGGGCAATGCCGAGCTCTTCAATTTCCAGATCGGTAAGATGGAGTAGTCGTTCCACTTCTCGATTGTCTGAGATAGCGAGGCGCTGCCCGTTCCGATCCGTGATTATCCGGCTTAACGCATCCGCGATATCCGTGTCATTTTTCGCAATGATGCAGTGACCGTTGACTGACTCGAGGTTTTGTTTGAAAAGCTCAGCCAGGGAAATGTCTATGGATGTTTTTGACAGGATTACAGGATTTTCAGGATGAACAGGATGAAGTTCAAGTTTGTCGAAAGGCACACTGGCCGCGAGGTGCGAACGAATAGATCCGAGGATGGTTTCGCGCTCGAGGTTATTCATTGGACCATAATTCGTGAAAACTCCTGGACTCGATTGGACGCAGATCGCGGCCACTGGTCCAAGCTCTCGAGATCGGAACGATTCGTTGCATCAATCGCGCGGCAACCGAACTCAACTTATACAACGTCGGACTCATCATAACCCTCGCCCAAACCTTGAACGCCAATCGCTCGCCAGAGCTGCCTTTGCGAGGCGCAATCTCTCCGCGAAGGTGTAACAACAATCTTGGAATGTCGATCTTCACTGGACAAACCTCGCGACACGCGCCGCACAAACTTGATGCGTATGGAAGCTGCGAAGTCTTTTCGATACCCATCAACTGCGGAGTGATCACGGCGCCAATCGGTCCCTGATAAACTGACCCGTACGCATGACCGCCAACCTGCTGGTAGACCGGACACGCATTCAAACACGCACCGCACCTGATACACGCCAGCGACTGCCGCGTCACCGGGTGGGCCAACATTCGCGAACGGCCGTTGTCGAGCAGCACGATGTGCAGCTCTTCGGGGCCTTCATGAGTTGCCCCGCGCTTGGTTCCTGTGATGAACGATTGGTAAGTCGTAAGCCTCTGCCCCGTGCCGGAACGCGGCAGGAGTTTTAGAAACACGTCGAGATCTGAAAAGCGCGGCACGACCTTCTCGAGACCCATCACCGCGATGTGCATGCGCGGCAGGCTCGTCGTCAAACGTATGTTCCCTTCGTTCTCGACGATTACGATGGTGCCGGTTTCAGCGATACCAAAGTTAACTCCGCTGATTCCCACATCCGCAGCCGCAAAACGATCGCGCAAAGTGGTGCGTGCAGTTCTCGTAAGTTGGGCCACATCGTCGGTAGGCGGCATGCCCAACTCTGACGTGAAGAGTTCCGCGATCTGTCCGCGCGTCTTATGAATCGCGGGCGCGATGATGTGCGACGGCGTTTCTTCGGCAAGTTGAATGATGTACTCGCCGAGATCAGTCTCGACGACCTGCATTCCGGCAGCTTCGAGCGCAGTGTTCAGGTGCGTCTCTTCCGTCGTCATACTCTTGCTCTTCACGATGACACGCGCGCGCCGCTCTGTCGCGAGTCCGCAGATGATCGTGTTTGCTTCAGCGGCGTCGCGTGCCCAATGAACTTTTGCGCCGCGACTTTCTGCATTGCCCACAAACTCTTCGAGGTACCCATCGAGATGCAACAGCACCTCATCTTTGATCGCGCGCGCCTGGATACGCAGCTCTTCCCAGTTCGGAAGACTCGCTGCGGCTTCCTTGCGTCGCTCGCCGAAAAGCGAGGTGGCGTTTTTCAACGCACCGCGCAGGTGCGCGTCAGCCAACGCAGCCTTCGCGTTCTCACGGAAAGTCTCGCTGGATAAATGATTCATTCCTGATCCGTTATTCGCGTTTATCTGTGGCTCAATAACTCCGCGAGATGCATCACGCGCACTTTCGATCTATTGCGCGAGAGGCGGCCACCGATTTGCATCAAGCAGCTCGCATCACCTGATATCACCGCGTGCACGCCTGCGCGCTCGATTGCTTCAATCTTCTGATCGAGAATCGCCACAGAGATTTCCGGATACTTCACCGAGAACGTGCCGCCAAAACCACAACACGCATCCGCATGCTCGAGTTCGACAAATTCAGCGCCGCGAACGTTGCGAATCAGAGTTCGCGGTTCGCTCTTCAGATTGAGGTCGCGCAAACCGTGACACGCGTCGTGCCAGGTCAACCTGCCGGACCACGATGCGCCCACATCCTCGATCTTGAGTACACGAATCAAGAATGAACTCAGCTCATGTGTCTTCGCGGCAACTGCCTGCGCTCGCGCACGCCATTCGGGATCGCCGGCAAACAACTCCGGATAATGCTTCACCATCGCGGTGCACGATCCCGATGGACTGACTATAGCCTCCGCTTTGCTCTCTTCAAAGATGCTGATAAAGCGTCGCGCAACCTGCCGCGCCTCGTCGAGATAGCCGGTATTGTAAGCAGGCTGAGCGCAACAAGTTTGCCGTTGGTCAAACTCAACTTCACAACCAACGCGCCGCAACACCTCAACGCTGCTCACGCCGATGCTGGTCCAGAGTTGATCGACGAGACACGTGACGAACAGCGATACCTTCATTAAACTTAAATTGCGTCTTTGCGCCTCTGGCGCGAGAAATCCTTTAAAGAAATTTTTCCCAACTAGCAAGGATCGAGCGTAGTTCGTCTTCTTCTTCCGCGCTCACGTTGACGAGTGGAGGGCGCACTGGACCACCGTTCAGTCCCACCATATCCATCATCACTTTCATCGCCGACACTTCGTAACCCTTGCGACGCGCGCGGAGAGCATAGAGTGGGATGACGCATTCGTCCAGCAACTCGGTGAGCGCCTCATTGTTCCCAGCCTCTGCGAGTTCGTGAAGCCTCAAAGATAATTGTGGGGCAACGGTCGCAATGCTCGAGCTAAAGGTTCTGAGTCCGATGCTGTAATACGCCGCCACCATGTCGTCGCCTGCGCCGCCAATCCAATGCAAACGATCGCCAACGTGATTCATGATCGTTTGTAACCGTCGTATATCGCCTTGTCCATCTTGCCAGGCAACCAGAGATGGAATCGCGGTGAGACGCTCCACCATCGAGGGGCTGAAGTTGGCCCAATCGCGACTATAGATGAGCATGCCGAGTCGAGTGGCTTCGCCGATCGCGCGGTAATACTCGAAGAGTCCGTCGTCGTCGGCATCCGGGTAGTAAGGCGGAAAAGCAAGCAGGCCGTCAGCTCCTGCCTTTTCTGCCGCCTGGGCCATTTCGATTGCCAGTCGTTGCCCAAATCCGACACCGGCGATGACTGGTACGCGATCCTCAATGGCATGCGTCGTCAACTCCATCACGCGCGCGTATTCGGCCGGCGTTAACGAATAAAGCTCACCAGTGCCACCCGCGGCTACGACCGCCGAAATCGGGTGCTCCAACAACTTCGTAAGATTGTGGTGCAGTCCGGGCAGATCGAGAGTCAGATTTTCTTTGAAAGGCGTGACCGGGCATGCAATCACGCCGGAGAGTTTGTTGCGAAGAGTGTTGGGATGCATTGTCACTCACAATCAACAGCCGCCCGAAATGATAACGCACCGAGTCCGATTCGTTGCAGAAGGATCCGCCACAAAGAAGCACAAAAGCCACAATAATCGGAAATCCTTTGTGCCTTTTGTGTTTTTTGTGGCTGGACACTTTGCGCCTGCGCGTGTTTTGCGCGAGCCTGCTTTGATGTTAATTTATGCCAACCGACAACAATTAGGATACAGACGCGGAGAAACGTAATGACGAAGTCTCGTGGATGGTCAGGCAGCGTCAGCGTTCATCCGCCCAAATCTGCGGCTAAATATTATTTATCTTCCTATAAAGATTATAGCTTTGACTCTTGGCCCATCCCTCCGTAGCATCATCGCCTGCTTGCCCACAGGAGGAAGTCCATGCCCCAAAAGAGAGTCAGCATCTTCGATACAACTTTGCGCGACGGCGAACAGTCGCCCGGCTGCTCAATGAACCTGACAGAGAAGGTCCGGATGGCAAACAAGCTCCAGGATCTCGGCGTCGATATCATTGAAGCCGGCTTCCCGATCGCCTCCGAAGGCGACTTTGCTGCTGTGAGGGCCGTCGCGGCCCAGTGTCAGGACGTCAAAGTGGCTGCGCTCTGCCGTACTGCCGAGCAGGACGTCGCGCGCGCCGCCGAGGCATTGAACTACGCTGCCCATCCACGAATTCATACCTTTGTCGCAACCTCTGACATCCATCTCGAGCACAAGTTGAAGAAGACGCGCGCCGAAGTGATCGACATGACTCGCGCGGCGGTGCAACAAGCGTGCAACTATGCCGAGGAAGTTGAGTTTTCAGCCGAAGATGCTACGCGCAGCGACGTCGATTACTTGTGTGAAGTGCTCGATGTCGCGGTCGATGCAGGCGCTTCAATACTCAACGTGCCGGATACAGTTGGCTACACAACGCCGGTGGAGTTCACGCGACTGGTGCAACAGGTGCGTGAGCGAGTTGTCAGAAATAGAGACGTAATTATCAGCGTGCACTGTCACAACGATCTCGGTTTGGCTGTGGCGAACAGCCTGGCTGCGATCGAAGCAGGTGCGCGGCAAGTTGAATGCACGATCAACGGCATCGGGGAGCGGGCCGGAAACGCGTCACTGGAAGAGATCGTGATGGCGCTGCACGTGCGAGCAGATCGTCTGCCATTTGAGACCGGCATCAAGACGAAGGAACTCTATCCGACGAGCCAACTGCTTTCGAGCATCGTCGGATTCGATGTGCAGCCAAACAAAGCGATCGTTGGACGCAACGCTTTTGCGCATGAAGCCGGCATTCATCAGCACGGAGTCATTAACAATCCGCTTTGCTATGAGATCATGACACCGGAGTCGGTAGGCGTGCCGGCTAACTCGCTGGTGTTGGGTAAACATTCGGGGCGGCACGCGTTGTCGCTCCGCTACATGGAACTCGGCTACGACATCACGCCGGCGGAACTCGACGCGGCGTATATGAGTTTTACGCATCTCGCCGATCGCAAGAAACGCGTCTACGATCAGGATTTGATTTCGCTGCTCAGCGCTGTGACGGGCGAGCGTGCAGCGTGAGAACTTTTTGACAGGATTTCACAGGATTTTCAAGATGAACAGGAAGATCGCAATTCTTCCCGGGGACGGGATTGGACCAGAAGTAACTGCGCAGGCAGTACGCGTTCTGCAAACGATCGCGGGGATTCACGGGTTTAGATTTGAATTCGAGGAACACGCGATCGGCGGTGTGGCGATCAGGAAATTCGGCTCGCCTTTGCCGAGAACGACGCTCGATGCATGTTTGGCGTCGGATGCAGTGTTGCTCGGAGCGGTAGGTGTTCCGGAATACGATCGCACCCCTCCAAATCAACGGCCTGAGGCGGGGCTGTTGCTGTTGCGAAGCGCGCTTGGCGGGTATGCGAACCTGCGGCCTGCGATCTCTTACTCGTCAATTGCCGCCTGCTCTCCGGTGCGCAGCGAAGTCGCTTCCGGCACCGACATTCTGATCGTTCGCGAGTTGCTCGGCGGGCTGTATTTCGGTGAACCGAGAGGTATCAAGTCCGACGTCGCAAGCAACACGATGCGGTATTCAGTTGAAGAGATTGAGCGCGTCGCGAGAGTCGCGTTCGAAGCTGCACGCAAACGCCGCGGTAAAGTGACTTCGGTAGACAAAGCCAACGTGCTCGAGACGTCGCAACTTTGGCGACAGACAGTGATTCGCGTTTCTCAGAAGTATCCGGATGTCACGTTGGAACATCTCTACGTTGACTCTTGCGCGATGCACCTGATTGCGAACCCGCGCCGCTTCGATGTGTTGTTAACCGAGAACCTTTTTGGCGATATTCTTTCTGACGAAGCCGCGGTGATTACAGGATCGTTGGGCATGCTCGCTTCGGCAACAATCGGCGGTGAAGTCGGACTTTATGAGCCCGTGCATGGCTCGGCGCCAGACATTGCGGGGCGGGCCAGCGCGAATCCGTGCGGCGCGATTGCATCGGCGGCGATGATGCTGCGACATTCTTTCAATCTCGAGCAGGAAGCGTGTGATATTGAACGCGCTATTCAACATGTGCTTGAGGCGGGCTATCGCACACCTGATATTGCTGAAGGTACGGGTGGTTGGGTCGTAACCACGAGTGAATTTAGCGATGTGATTTGCGAGGCGGTTACTGAGATTGCTGATATGCGGCATGCGTATCACGCCGTTTGACAGGATTGCAGGATTTCCATGATTAACAGGATTGGAACGCTATTCGACAAGTTGTGGTCTTCTCACATTGTTCGCGAGGCAAACGGCGAGCCCACGATTCTCTATATCGATCTCCATCTCATACACGAAGTAACGTCGCCGCAAGCGTTTGCTGGATTACGCCACGCGGGTCGAAACGTGCGGCGCCCGGATCTCACTTTCGGCACAGTCGATCACAACGTTCCAACGACCGATCGCAACCTGCCAATTGCCGATTCGATCGCGGCGACTCAGGTCGAGACACTGCGACGAAACTGCAAAGAGTTCGGCATTCAACTCTTCGATATCAACTCGCCCGAGCAAGGCATCGTTCACGTTATTGGACCAGAGCTTGGTCTTACTCAACCCGGCATGACGATCGTTTGTGGCGACAGCCACACGAGCACTCACGGCGCCTTTGGAGCACTTGCCTTTGGCATCGGGACTAGCGAAGTCGAGCACGTGCTCGCCACGCAGTGCCTGCCGCAGAACAAGCCGCTCACGATGAAGGTCCAAACGCGTGGGTCGCTGCCGGAAGGTGTCACGGCGAAAGATCTCGCGCTCGGCATCATCGCGAAGATTGGTACTGACGGCGCCACCGGACATGTGATCGAATACGACGGCGATGCTGTGCGCGCGCTTTCAATGGAAGGACGAATGACGCTGTGCAATATGAGCATCGAGGCAGGCGCACGCGCCGGAATGATCGCTCCTGATGACACTACGTTCGGGTATCTCGAGGGCCGCAGGTTTGTTTCAACTGGCGAGGCGTGGGAAAAAGCTGTGCGTTACTGGCGAACACTCAAGAGTGACGAAGACGCTGTGTTCGATCGCGTGGTTGAGATTGATGCGTCACGACTCGAACCGTTTGTGACGTGGGGCACGAGCCCGGGGATGGTTGTGCCGGTTACGAGCTACGTCCCAGATCCAGCGGAAGTGAAAAACAGTACTGATCGTCAAGCCGCTGAACGCGCACTCGAGTACATGGCATTGACGCCGAGAACGAACATTCAGGACATCTCGATCGATCGCGCCTTCATCGGCTCGTGCACCAATGCGCGTCTTGAAGATCTACGTGCAGCAGCGCGTGTAGTGAAAGGC
>JBKPJS010000606.1:0-2021 GCA_046730815.1 Acidobacteriota bacterium | reverse complement strand
CACCTGCACCCAGTGCTCGGGCAGGAAGAACGGACGCAATCCCTCGTGCAGCAGGTGTTGCCATTCGATCAAGTGGAGCACGATAAAAGCCACACCAAAGAAGATCGTCGCCAGGATCCATCTCCGCGCCTTGCCTTTATCGCCCTTGCTCGAGGCTGACACGCCAAACACCATCGTCAAGCTCGACGAGAGCAGGCAGAAAGTCATCACCGAAGAAAAGACGATGCTCGGATAAAAAGGAAATGGAGTCGGCCAGACATTCGACGCGCGTAGATAACTGTAGCCAATGAGCAGCGCAGAAAACGTCAGCGAGTCGGAAACGATGAACAACCACATTCCCAACTTGCGATGGCCCACGCGATAAGGAAAGGTGCCACCTTCCCAATCGACCGCGGGGAAATGTCCCGCCTGTGCTTCAGTGCTCACCCTGTCACCTCCAAAGGAATAGGAGTAGGAATAGGTAGATCCAAAGACCGTCCATGAAATGCCAGTAAATCGTCACGGCATCGGCTGTTGCTTGCCGCCTCGCAATCAAAACGGGTTCCTGTATTCGCCTGCGCGAGCGGACCCACAGAAAACTGAGCGCCAGCAAACCACCGAGCAGGTGCACCGCATGCGCGCCAGTCAAAAGATAAAAGAACGAACTGTGCGGATTACTCGCGAGGTAAATTCCCTGCCGTGCCAACTGTCGCCACGCAATCAACTGCGAACCGAGAAAAGCCAGCCCGAGCAATGCGGTGAATAAAAGATAGCGCGCGTAAGCATTCTGAAAAGAGCGCTTCAGTTTTCGTCGCGCGAGCTCAAGTGTCACGCTGCTGATCAGAATCAACGCTGTGCTCGCAAACATGGCGCGCGGAATGGCCAGCGGCATCCAATCGTTTGCCGAGGCATACCTGACGATATAGGCGCTGCTGAGCGACGTAAACATCATCGCGATCGATGCCAGCCCTACCCACATTCCGATGCGATAACGATTGCCGCGCGAATCCGGCTCGGGAAACACGTCTTTGCGTTTCGAGCCGTTGCCGTTCGGCCCGGGTAACCCCGGACCTTTACCTGCGCCTTTTTTTATGACTGGTGGTCTAGTGCTTGTGACCATTGTGGCCATTACCGCTTGGCACCTCTGTGTCGATATCAGTCTGCATTACGTAATCTTTGGGAGCGCCCGGCACTGCGAACTCGTAAGGCCCGTGATGGACAACCGGCAGCACGCCGGCGAAATTGTCGTGCGGTGGAGGCGTCGCCGTGGTCCATTCGAGCGTGGTTGCCTCCCAGGGATTGTCGTTCGCTTTCTTGCCTTTGAAGATGCTCCAGAAGACGTTGAAGTAAAACAAAAGCTGCGCGCTAATCGTGATGATTGCCGCTACCGACACCAGCAGGACTAGCGGGTGCAAAGTCCTCAGAAACTCGTACTCGCCAAAGCTTGAATAGCGCCGCGGCATGCCAACGATCCCCATGATGTGCATCGGAACGAAGATCGTGTAAACGCCGATGAACGTAAGCCAGAAGTGAATACGTCCGAGACTTTCATTCATGAACCTTCCAAACATCTTTGGAAACCAGAAGTACAACGCGGCAAACATGCCAAAGATAGAGGCGACGCCCATCACGAGATGGAAGTGAGCAGTGACGATGTAAGTATCGTGCATCGCCAAATCGAGCGAGCTCTGTCCGAGTATGAGTCCCGTGATACCGCCCGCAACGAAGAGCGAGACGAATCCGAGTGCAAACAGCATCGCGCTGGTGAAACGAATACGAGCTCCCCACAATGTGCCTAGCCAGTTAAAAGTCTTAACTGCTGACGGCACGCCAATCGAAAGCGTCAGGACTGAAAACGCGATGGCTGAGTAAGGGCTCATACCGCTGATGAACATGTGATGGCCCCACACGAAAAATCCGAGCAGGCCGATGGCAAAGATCGCGAACACCATCGCGCGATAACCAAACACTGGTTTGCGTGCAAAGGTCGCGAGGATGTGCGACGTCGCGCCCATGCCGGGAAGAATCGCGATGTAAACCTC
>JBKPJS010000605.1:0-5395 GCA_046730815.1 Acidobacteriota bacterium | reverse complement strand
AGTCGCAAAGTCACAAAGAAAGCTCTGAAACGCGGTTAGCGCTTTGCGTCTTTGCACCTTTGCGCGAGACATGTTCCCCGGCAGAGGGCACGATCACTTCACCTTTCCTCGCCCTTCAACTCTCCAAACAGTCTCGACCTGCTCACCTCTTACACCATAAACCTGATCATGCAGGTTGACCGTCGGGCAGACGTGATTCGGAATTACGCTGAGCCGAACTCCCACTCTGTAGCGCCGCTCCGAATGCTGAATATTCAAGTGACCGTGTTCCTCCGACAGGCGCTCGATCTCTGCTGCGTGGTCTTCCTTCACCAACCCAAACCCGTTGCCATCGCCCGCTTGATAACGATCAGAAGAGAACGTTTTGGATCCACCATCAATAACCGCCCGGCCAGGCACGCTGGTGCTGACGACGGTGACAACAACCGACAGCGCGCAATCATTCAACGTAGCCGAAGAAACACCAACTGTGTTGCGATCGTTGAAGATGTACGTTCCCGGACGCACTTCATTCACACCATGAAACAGATCACCTTCATAACCCGCCGGCGTTGACCCACCACTCACGATCGCGAGCGGCAGTCCTTCACGCGTAAAAACATTGAGCACGCGATCGAGCAATCCATTTACGTGAACGCGCATCGCGGCTCTCTCTTCCGGCACAACGCCGAAGTGACCCGGAAAGAACATCACTCCTTTAAACTCCAATCCGGGCAGCGAGGTAATCTTTCGCGCAAGCGTTAACAACTCAACTTCGTTGTTGACTCCACAACGCTCGAAACCCACGTCTAGTTCGGCCAGCACGCCAATCGATACTCCCTGCCTCGACGCGGCGGAGGAAATCTCGAGGGCGGCCTCTTCGGAATCGAGCGAGACGGTAATCCTGGCTTCTTCCGCGATCCGCGCCAGATGTCGGGTCTTTTTTGCGCCGACAATCGGATAAGCGATGAGAATGTCTGTGATGCCAGCGTTGAGCATCACTTCAGCTTCGCCAAGCTTAGCGACCGTGATGCCGGTAGCTCCGCTCTCGATCTGTCGTTTGGCGAGTTCCGGGATCTTGTGAGTTTTGGTGTGAGGGCGGAGCAGGAGTTGATGGTTGCGACAGTAGTCAGCCATGCGTGACAGGTTCTGGTCCATCACGTCGAGATCGACAATGAGAGCGGGTGTTTCGAGTTCAGAGACGAGCATTCCACACGATTAGCAGGATTCAACAAGATTTACATGTAGATCCTGAAGAATCATGTAAATCCTGTTCTCAACACTTTCAAAACTTGAAAAGTCCTCGGGTTTGAGGTCCGAGATGTATTTGCCTTCTTGTCTTTGACTATGACGTCGATGTTGACGAGATTGGATTTGACTTTGATTACGTCGTCATCCTGCTTCGGCGCATTCTGTGCATATGTGGTGACGCTGAGCAGCGCTAGAACTATGAGGAAAAGTTTTTGCCACGGATTAACACTGATCTTTTTCGATCTGTATTCATCTGTGTTCATCTGCGGCTTCAACTCCTTCCCACGCCCAACGCATCGGCCACACGATTTATGTAGTTGAACCACGACGCAATGAGCGTGATTTGAAGTATTCCCTGGTCGTCAAAACCTACTGACCGCAGTCGCTCGTGATCCGCGGGCGAAATGCGCGTCGCATCACGAGTGATCTGCACTACGTAGTCGAGCATAAACTTCTCCTGCTCCGAGATCGGCGCAGTCCGGTAATCTTCTTCGAGCGCGGCCACCAAGGCCTGGTCCAATGTTACGCGACGCAGAAACTCTGCGTGAGATTCGATTCAATAATGACAGCGGTTCGTAACTGACACGACCGTCGTGATCATCTCATGTTGTCGCCTGGTCAACGGCAAGTCAGGAGACATCAGCGATCCAAACGTCGCAAACGCATGATGAAGCGCCTTCGGAATCAGACTGTGAGACGCAACGATGCCCGCGGTCTCGCCGTCGGGAGTCGGGTGAACCGGGGTCGCATACTCGATCGGGTACAACTCGCGTTGCGACTCAACTGCTTTCCGCACTTCTTCACTTTCATCAACTGCAACAGTCTTGATCCAGGTCATTGAGTACTCCTTCTTTCCACCAGTCGCTTATTACGAAACAGAAACAGGTAAACCGGCAAGCCCAGCGCCACCACCGCCACGCCGAGAAACGCCTGCGTCGGATTATTACTGCCGAGCAGGATGAGCAGGAAAACGATCATCACGAGGAATACGATAGGTGTTACCGGATAACCCGGAGTCAGGTATCGAATACTGCTCGATTCTTCACGACGAAACTTGAACAGGGCGGCCACTGTGAGTGCGATAAACACGACCACTACGAATACAAAATAAGAAACGATCTCGTTGAAACTGCCGGCGATTACGAGCAGCGAAGCCAACACAGCCTGCAACGCAATCGCGCGCGCGGGAGTTTCGAATCGTTTGTGAAGCGCGGCGACGGAAGGAATGAACACGCCGTCGCGCGCCATCGCAAAATAGACTCGCGGCGCCGACATCACAACGGCCGCCAGACTGCCGAGCACCGCCACGACCACGATGAGCGAAAAGATCGTTCCCCCAGCACGTCCAAACAGAACTTCACCCGCCTGCGCCGCAAACGTCTCGCCCGATGTAACCTGGTCCAACGGCACGAGGTAAACAAAAGCAAAGCTGGTCAAAACGTAAACGATCGTGACGATGATCACGCCGTAAGTTAGCGCGCGAGGCAACGTGCGCCCGGGATTTTTCACTTCGCCGGCGAGTTTTCCCAAATCCCACCAACCGGCAAATGAAAAGAAAGCACCAATGAGTCCCCCGGCCAATGCACCGATCAACGGAGCGGAGTTTGCGCGACGAGCAACGAATGGAGTGAAGTTGGACCAGTCGCCGAGTTGAAATCCAACTCCCCAGAGAAAGACAAACGCTAGCAATCCCAGTTTGAGAAACGCCATAACACGGACGAAACCCGCGCCCAACCTCACGCCGCGAATGTTGATGAGGGCGACGAAGATTATCGTCGCTATCGCCAGTGCTTTGATTCCGAATGGGGAGAGTTTGAGAACGTAGCCGGCGTAAGTCGCAAGACCAACGGCGAGTGCCGCAGTCAGGCCGGGATCCATCACGAGGAAGGCCATCCATCCATACATGAAAGCGACCGCTGGACCATACGCTTCGCGCAGGTAGACATAGCCGCCGCCCGCCTCGGGATATCTCGCGGAAAGTTCGCCGTAACACAACGCGCCGCAGAGCGCCATCGCGCCCATTGCGAGCCAGACGATGAGCAGCCACATCGGCGAGCCGAGTGCTTTCGCCATGCCCGCCGGTGTAAGAAAAATTCCGACGGCGATGACTTCACCCACTACGAGCGCAGTCGCAGTACGAACGCCAATCTGGCGTCTCAGCTCAGTTGTTGTATTTCCTGTCAATCTTGAAAATCCTGAAATCCTGTCAAAACGTGACTCTTGCCGCAAACTGAAAAGCGCGTGGTCCACCTGAACCAAACACTCCACCCGCAGTCGTAACCGCCTGTCCGAAACTCGACGAACGCAGAAATCCCGGACTGCCCGGATCATTACTATCAGGCACCAGCACGTTGCTGAATCCCGAATAATTAACATTCGACACGCCGAGCACGTTAGTGACGTTGAACAGATTGAATACTTCAGCAATGGGCTCGATGCTCCATCGCTCACCGAGCCGAAAGACTCTCGACACCCTCAGATCCAGCGAGGAGAAATTATCTCCCAACCTTAAATCGTCACGAACCAAAGGCAAAAGAACGCGCGGACGGAAACCCGTGCTCGCGTCTGGGTTCGGACAGAGCGAACCACCAGCCGCGTTGATTTGACTGAGAGCCGCATTCAGCTCCGCTCCCGTGTGAAACTGGCGCGCACCGGCATTTCTTTGCAACTCGCAAACACGCGAGCTGCCGTCGGGCAGCAGGATATCGATTGGCACCGACGAAGCAAGCGTCAGAATCGGAGCCAGCCGTACTTCGCCAGGCAATTCAAATACTCCCGAGAACGTAAAGCGATGACGCTGATCGTTCGGCGTTGGACCATACTCGCGGCGCAGGTCGTTGGAATCTATTGGTCCATTTGAAAAAGGAATCTGATCGTCGTTGGCGTAGTTTGACGAGCGCGACAGAGTATACGACGCGCGAAACTGGTATCGATTAGCAAAACGCTTCTCCAAACTCAGCAACAGTCCGTCGTACTTGGTTCTAACACTCGACTCCAGGTTCTTCACGATCTCTGGTCCGCCAACCACCGGATTAAAAGGCACAGTACCAATCACGCGGCCGATGATGAAATGCGTACCGGCGTTATGCACGTAGTCTGCTCGCAGGGCAAACTTGCCATCAAACTCGCGCTGAACGCCGACATTGGTCTGATGGACCATCGGATTCTGTAGATCGTTGTCGATGATATTGATGCCACCGGCTCCCGCTCCCGGCAGCACAAATCCCGTGAACGGATTTGCCAGCGTAGGCGCCGGCGGGGGAAACACACCGTTAACTGGATCAAAAAGAAACTGCGGCGGGATGAAGAAAAGATTTCCTGCGCGAACTTCAACAGGCAGAGCGCGACCGTCAAGTCCCCGCTCGAGTGTTTGGATTTCGAGTGTGACGCGGTCGTAGTAAATGCCATAACCCGCATGAATGCTCGTGCGCATGTCGCGGGTTGAGTAATTAAACCCGATGCGCGGCGCGAAGTTGTTTTTGTCTCTACTTCTTTCGCCGTGGAGGAACGGCAAGATCAGCGGGTTTAACTCGTCAGTTCGACTGACGTTCTTTACGTCGG
This sequence comes from Acidobacteriota bacterium, assembly GCA_046730815.1. GTDB lineage: Bacteria > Acidobacteriota > Blastocatellia > Pyrinomonadales > Pyrinomonadaceae > PSRF01. Next base: position 604 of record JBKPJS010000605.1, on the reverse strand, counting down.
TGTCGATCTCATAACGTAAACCCAGGTTCAAAGTGAACTGCGGATGCACGCGCCAGTCGTCCTGAATAAACGCGGCGAAGTACGTGTTGTTTGTATCCGGCAGAACCAATGAGCGTTCCGGAAATCCGCTCCGCAGGGTGACGGCAAACAGCAGATCGTTGTCGTCAACACGCCCATCGCCGTTGCGATCGAAGTCGGGGAAGTCTTCAATCAACTCGATCCGGCCTTGTTGAAAGACTTTAAGATCGAGGTCCGACTGCACACGCTGGATCTCACCACCGAGATAGAACGCGTGATTGCCACGTATCAGCGTGTAAGTATCACTGAACTGGAACCGCCGCTGCTTCGTCTGCTGCGGCACACGAAACGAAGCTCCATCCTGAATGCTGGGAAAAGTGAGTTGTGGTCCAGGCGCCACCGGCAGCGTATCGTTGATGAAATCGCTGAAACTGAATTTGAAGCTGATAACGTCGCGCGGAGAAATGAGACGAGTGTAGTTGGTCACAAACGAGTGCGACTTGTTCTCGCTTGATTGTCGCTGCGATGCGGAACCGATTGAACGGACGAGCGTGCTTGCGGCAATTCCCTTTTCTCGCTGAAAGGA
>JBKPJS010000604.1:0-1733 GCA_046730815.1 Acidobacteriota bacterium | reverse complement strand
GGGCAGTCGATAGAAGCTGTTGTTGATTTCGACGGTGTTGAAGTGGCGGGCGTAAAAGTGAAACATCTCCCGGCCGGCGGTGCCGGGAGGATATAAGACAGCGCCCATCCAATGGTTGTAATGCCACCCCGAGGTGCCGATATAAAACTTCATGACAGGGTTCTGTAGATCCCTAGCTAAATCCATCCACAGATTACACAGAAAAGAATCTGTGGAATCTGTGGATGGTCTTTATAGTTGGCCTGTGAAAAGAGTTAGTTACGTGAAGTCTGAGACTTGGCGCCGATATATTTCTCGAACCACTCCAGGTTCGCCTTCGCCGCGGCCAATTGCATCTTCGGTTCGTTGGGTCCATGCGGCTGTCGCGGCAACACGATCATTCGCGTAGGCACGCCCTTCACCTTCAGGGCATTGTAAAACTCGTAGCCTTGCGAGATCGGCACGCGGATGTCCGCTTCGCCGTGTTGGATCATCGTCGGCGTAGTGACGTTCTTAACATTGAAGATCGGGGAATGCTTTTGATAGAGATCGAGTGCTTCCCAGAACTGCCCGCCGAAGTAGTCAGGGACGAACGCGGGAATGTCTGCCGTGCCGTTGAAGCTCATCAGGTTTGTCACCGGCGCGCCGGCAGACGCCGCTTTGAAACGTTGGGTCTGCGTAACGATCCACGAAGTCATGAAACCGCCGTAGCTCCAACCCATCACGCCCAGGCGTTCCGGATCCGCTACGCCCATCTCAATGACGCGATCCACACCGGCCATGAGATCCTGATAATCTCCGAAGCCCCAGTCGCGCACGTTTGCGTGCCGGAACTCCCTGCCATAACCGCTCGAACCGCGCGGATTCGGACGCAGGATCGCATAGCCGCGTGCAGCAAACGTGGCGAGCGGGTATGGCCCGCGACCGCCGAGGAATGATTGCACGAAAACACCTGCCGGTCCGCCGTGAATATTCAAAATCAAAGGCGCGCGCTGTCCAGTCTGGTAACCGACTGGATACGTCAGTAAGCCTTCGATTTGCTTTCCATCTTTCGACTTCCACGTGACGACTTCAGTACGACCAACTGCCGGCAGTTTCATGTCTGCGTTAACTCGAGTGATCTGAACTGGTGTGAAGTTTGAGACTGTTGCGACATAGGCATCGGCCGGAGTGTCGGAAGTTTGTCGCACAAAGCCGAAAGTCGTGCCCGAATCGTTGAGGCTTATGGCAGTATAAACGGCCGATGTAGTTTTGAGTTCTTCAATGCGATTAGCGGCAAGGTCGAGCGAATAGATCTGCGTTCCAGTGCCCTTCGCCTCGCTGAAGTAGATACGTTTGCCGTCGGCTGACCATCCTGCGATGGTCGGCTGAGCGTCAAATGAACTGATCAAATTCTTTGGCTGCCCACCGCTGGCCGCGAAGACTTGAATCACACCGGCCCCCGCCCAGGTTGGCGGCATCTCGCTGGCAATGATAGCGATGGATTTTCCGTCAGGTGAATAGAGAGGTGAGTTCTCGGCAGCGGCAGTGTTAGCCAGTGGCGTGATTTTCCCGCTCGCAACTTCAATTATCGAAACATCCGCACTGGGCCAATCATTTGCGTTTGGCGACTTCGTGTAGTCGAAAGCAATGCGCGAGCCGTCGCTGGACCAATCGAACTCCCCGACCTGGTAATTAGCAGTTGTCAGTTTGCGTGGTTCACGTTTGCCATTCGCGTCCTTTTGAAGCTGTCTCTTATACACATCTCCGAGCCC
>JBKPJS010000603.1:0-5269 GCA_046730815.1 Acidobacteriota bacterium | reverse complement strand
GTTATAATCGGACCGCCGCTGCTCGGTATCGAATTGACGACGACCGCGGAATGAATCGTCGTAACCGTAACCGCCACCAACGTTTTCGCGTCTCATGCGCTCCTCACGGGAATAATAGTCCCGTTCGTCATCCTGCTCGTTTCTGTATCTGGCCATTGCTTCCCTCCTTACCAGCAACATCGTTTCTCGGGGGCTCGGGGAGAGGGGAAAAAACTACTGTCAATTCGTTTCTACCTCCGCGACCAATTGGACCCGCGAAGTTATATCCAGCGAACCCACCTCGATCGGCGTACTCACATCTGCTCGTTTCGCCATTAAAGCTTCAGTTTGATAAATCGGTACCGGTCTTTGAAAGCCTTCTTCCTGGACCTCCACCACGCGCACCAGGCGCCCGCCCAGGGCTTCAGCAATCACGCGGGCCTTGCTCATTGCTTCCTTCGTGGCTTCGCTCAACGCGCGATCGCGCGCTTGGCGATCCTGCCGCAGCGTGAACGCAACGCCGGAAATATCGTTTGAACCGGCTTGTGCCGCGGCATCGATTATGCTGCCCACTCTGTTCAGTTCGCCCGTTGTGACTGTAACGCTGTTGCGTGCTTCAAAACCGGTGATCGTTGGGGGCTGGCCTTCTTTGTAAACACGCTGCGGTTGCAGGCTGTAGCCACTTGTCTTCACTTCGGCGCCTGCACCTGCTGCGGCTTTTAGTGCACGCACGACCGCGTCGGTCTGCGCCGCGTTTTGCTGTTGCGCTTCGATTGCGCGTCTGGCCTGGGTCACAACGGAGATCGTCAGGATCGCAGTGTCAGGTTGTGCTTGCACCATTGAATCACCGCCGACCAGAACACGTGTAACGCGTCTCGTATCATCGCGCCCGGGTATGGCGACAGTTTGGACGCCAGCTTGATCGATCGGTTGCATCGTCTTGGCTTCGAAAGGAGTTCCTTCCATGAACGTGGTCATCACGTCTTTGGTTTCTCCAACAGACTCGACGCCGGTTGACTCCTTGAACCATGGGTTATGCTGAAAACTTTTTGCGTTCAGGATTAGATATTTGTCTTTGTCGTTAACGATTAGCCATCCGCCGGCCTCGACGGTCTTTTGCAGTTTGCCGCGGACGGTGATCTCTTTAGCGTGCAGGATGGTGGCGGCTCCCATAATGAGCGCCATTACGCTGGTGATGAGAAATAGTCGTTTCATAATCTCTCCTCTTGGTCCTAGAATCTCACAGCGGGGAGAGAGTTGAAACTGGCTGCGAAGGTACAGAACGCGCGAGAGACAAAATCTTGCCGGCCGCGTATGAATCGGAATGTGATTCTGGTTCTGCAAAACGTGTTTTGTTACCATCCATTCAATGCAATCATTCGATACTAGACAAAACTTCGTCGTGGGCAGAATTGAAGACCTCTGCCCCGGCGGCTGTATTAGTTTTGAGCTACCCGATGGAAACGAGCTAGCTGTGTACAATGTGGATGGCGAATTCTATGCCATCGAGAACTCCTGCCCGCATCAAGGAGCGCCGCTGTCTGAGGGTGCGCTTTGCGGGCATATTGTTGAGTGTGGATTACATGGGTGGCAGTTTGATGTCAGGAGTGGGGAGTGCTTGACAGTACCGGAACGAATTCGAACGTATCGAGTCACCATTGAGGATCAATTAGTCATCATCCATTTAACCGCGGATGACACGGATGAAAAATCCGGATTTTAAATCCGTGTTATCCGTGATTAGGATTTAGCCGTCATTCCCAATAGCCTCAACCGGGCAGCAGCACATCGCCTCTTCACAAAGCGTCCTCTCCTCATCCGTCTCCGGTTGCTTGTAGACAAACGAGTAGCTGTTCTCATCTGAGCGCATGAAGTTCTCCGGCGCCGTGTCGCGGCAAACGTCGCAATCAATGCACGACGAGTCCACGTAATAAGTACCGCAGACGTTCTCTTTAACTTTGTCAGCTTTATCAGGCACGCCAAATTTGCGGATCAGGGATGCGTCATCTCTTCAGGCTTCACCATGCGGTCGAACTCTTCACCCGTCAGAAAACCGAGTTCCACGGCCGATTGGCGCAAACTGATCTTCTTCTTGTGAGCATTCTTTGCAACCTGGGCGGCTTTGTCGTAACCGATGTGAGGATTCAAGGCGGTAACGAGCATCAGGGAGTCTTTCAGATGCTCGTCAATCTGTTCCCGATTGATCTCAATTCCCGATATACAAAACTCAACAAAACTGTGCGTCGCATCATGTAACAGTCTGACTGAATGCAGGAAGTTGTGAATCATCACAGGCTTGTAAACGTTTAACTCGAAATTGCCCTGCGAACCTCCAAAACTCGTCGCCAAATCATTGCCAAAAACCTGCACCGCGACCATCGTCAGCGCTTCGCTCTGCGTCGGATTCACTTTGCCCGGCATGATCGATGACCCCGGCTCGTTCTCCGGCAGGATTAATTCACCCAAACCACAGCGTGGTCCGGAAGCTAACCAGCGAACGTCGTTCGCAATCTTCATCAGGGAGGCTGCGAGAGTTTTGAGTGCGCCACTGGCAAATACGAGCTCGTCATGCGCCGACAACGCAGCAAACTTGTTCGTGTGCGAGACGAACGGCAAACCGGTTAGCTCCGCGATCTTCTTCGCTGCGCGTTCGCCAAACTCCGGATGCGAATTGAGTCCCGTTCCTACTGCCGTGCCGCCAATAGCCAGATCAAGCAACCCCGGCATCGCGGCTTTTAGTCGCTCGATATCGCGCTCAACGAGGCTTGCCCAGCCACCCATCTCCTGACCGACGGTTAAAGGTGTGGCATCTTGCAGGTGTGTTCTTCCGATCTTCACCACCCCGGCAAACTCTTTTGCTTTGGCTGCGATCGCGTCGTGCAGTTCCTGGATACGCGGGATGAGTTTATTCAACTGTTCGGCAGCCGCAATGTACATCGCCGTCGGGAACGTGTCGTTTGACGACTGCGACATGTTGACGTCGTCGTTCGGATGAATCGGCTCTTTGCTGCCCATGACGCCGCCGGCGAGCTCGATCGCGCGGTTCGAGATCACTTCGTTGGCGTTCATGTTGGTTTGGGTACCGCTGCCGGTCTGCCAGACGCGCAGTGGAAAGTGGTCGTCAAGCTTTCCCTCGATTACTTCATCGCAAGCCTGCACGATCAATTTAGCTTTATCGGCAGAGAGTTTGCCGAGCGCTTCGTTGACGAGGGCGGAAGCCTTCTTGAGAATCCCGAGCGCGCGAATCATCTCACGCGGCATGCGGTCGTCACCGATGTTGAAGTGATGCAACGAGCGTTGAGTCTGCGCTCCCCAATAGCAGTCGGAGGGTACTTCGATTACACCCATCGAGTCCGTTTCTATTCTGGTTTTTGCGGATTGTTCGGGGGAATGTTGAGCCATCGTCGGAAGTGATCTTGCCACAAAAAAGCACAAAAAGCACAAACGATTAAACATTTGTGCTTTTTCGTGCCTCTTTGTGGCTCGACTTAGCGGCTTATGGCGTCGCCGACGTCCTCGATTGCTTCACCGACTTTTCGTCGGGCCTTGCCGAAGCCTTCTTCTACTTTACCGCCTGCATTATCAGCTCGGCCTTCGTCAGCAAGTTCCTGGTCATCAAGAGCCCGGCCGACGGTTTCCTTAGTTTTGCCTTTGGCCTGATCCCATTTGCCTTCAACTTCATCCCTGTTTGGTAAACCCATGTCTTAACCTCCCTTTAGTTTTGTAAGCGTTACTCCGTCCGAACGTGTTCGCCACCCAACTCGGTCAGCAGGTCTTCAAGGCGGTCTACGTCTTCATCTGACGCTGCTTCCACGCCGATTAGAATTCCACCGCCCTTGATTCCTGCTTCGTAAACCTTCGCGCGATATTCGGGAATACCCGCGCCAATCAAAGCACCAATCAGTCCACCTGTAGCTCCACCAGCGCCCGCGCCGGCAAGTGCGGCTGCGATTGGGCCGGCGATTACCAGGTTGATTCCGGGCAGAAACAGTGTTGTTCCCACTGCTGCAATGGCCGCGAGAACGGCGCCTACCGTTCCACCAACCACACTGCCGATTCCCAGGCCGTCGGCTGCGTGTGTGCGGGTTTGAAGAGCAAATTCTTTGGATCGAGTAGCGTCTGACATGAGCACGCTGATGTCATCGCGTGAATAGCCGCGCTTCAAGAGCGTATCGACTGCTGATTCAGCGGCTACCTTGCTCTTAAAAAGTCCTGTCACTAATCTTGACTTGGCCATACAATCCTCCCAACAAACAGTTCTTGAGTAGCAGATGGCAACCGTTGTGCCATCACAAATGCACAGATTATCTGTCGTTTCTGTGTAATCTGTGGATTCTGCTGTTTGGCTTTCGTACGGACATCAAGATTGAACATCCTCCAAATAAGTTCAGCTTCGTCTTTCGGCGGCGGCGAACGTTACCTCGTCGATCTCACTAATTCCCTCATTGCGCGTGGCCATGATCTTTATGTCGCAGTGCGTCCGGGATCGCCATTGCTCCTGCACTTGCAGTTGCCGCCGGAAAAGATTCTGACGCTGCCTTTGCGAAACGCGCTCGACGTGCAAAGTGCGCACGAGTTGGAACGCTTCGTGCGCCGCCAGCGGATCGAAGTTGTGCATGCACACATGGCGCGCGACTATTCACTCGCGTCGTATGCCGCTCGCCGTAATCCGCAAACGAAGTTCGTTGCTACTCGACACGTTTTGTTCCAACTCAATCGACTTCATCGTTACACGCTTGCGCGAGCAACGCGTGTGATTGCAGTTTCAGCGGCGGTAGCGAAGGAGCTTCGCTCACAACAGATTTTGAGTGAAAGTCAGATTGCGCTTATTCCGAATGGGATCGACGTGGATCGCTTTGCGCGCGCGTGCGCGGGCTTTGATCGTGCTCAATTTTTGCGCGTCATGGGTCTACCGCCTGATTGTTTGCTCGTAGGGAGTATCGGTGAGTTAAGGACTCTGAAACGGCATGACGACTTTATTCGTGCGGCGGCGATGATCGTCGCGAAGTTTCCTGAAACGCAATTCGTGCTGGCGGGGTTGGATACTTCCGCGTCGGGCGAGGGCCGCAAGGAGCTTGAAAAGCTGGTGGTTGAATTAGGATTGAGTGGTTGTTTTTACTTCCTGGGCTGGTTGGATGAGGCGGAGAAATTGCTTTGCGCGCTGGTTGTGTTTGTCTCGGCTTCGGAAACGGAGTCTTTTGGATTGGCGATCGTTGAGGCAATGGCGGCTGGGACGGCAGTCGTGGCAACCGCGACGGAAGGTGCGCAAGAAGTGATCGAAGATCAGAAG
>JBKPJS010000602.1:0-1413 GCA_046730815.1 Acidobacteriota bacterium | reverse complement strand
TGATGGGCACCGAAGGCCGCTTCGCTTTCAACTGCTTGCAAACGTCCAGTCCACTCATGCGCGGCATCATCACGTCCAGCACAACCAGATCGGGATTGTCGGCGAGCGCCCGCTCAAGACCACTGACACCGTCTTCGGCGCTGATCACTTCGTAACCCTCGTACTCGAAGTTGTCGCGCAGGCCAGCGACCATTGCGGGTTCGTCTTCGACGATCAGTATTTTGCTCTTCATGACGATCACCTCGTTTTACAGGATTTACAGGATTTCAGTTGATTTACAAGTCAATCCTGATAATCATGTGAATCCTGTAACCTGACTTTGACCTAGCGGCAGCGACAACGTGAACTTACTTCCGCGGCCTGGCGTGCTTTCTACTTGGACATCACCACCGTGCGCGCGAGTGATGTGGCGCACCAGCGACAAACCGAGACCGCTCCCCTTCGTGTTATGCACCAGCGGATCGCAAGTGCGATAAAACTTCTCGAAGATCCGCGACTGTTCGTGCCGCTCGATCCCAATGCCCCGGTCACTCACCTCCAGCTTGAGCACACTCTGATCGCGATAAAGCCTGACGCCCAGAAATTTTTCGTTGTCCGAATATTTCAATGCATTATTGACCAGATTGACAAGCGCACGGGCGATGGCTTCGCGATCGACGCGCACAGCGGGAACCGGATCGATATGTTCTTCGAGTGCAAACCCCTGTTGTTCGATCTGGTAGCGATACGAGTCGAGCGTATTGCGCACGAGTTCGGCTATGTCTGTCTCTCTAAAGTCATACTCTTTACGTCCGGCTTCAATGCGAGAGAAATCGAGAATGTTGTTGATTAAGGCACTTAATCTTTCACTCTCTTTCCGAATTATGCTGTAGTACTCGTGCTTCTTACCTTCAGTAGTGATGCGTCCCAGTTCGAGTGTTTCCGCGTACAGTCGAATCAAGGCCAATGGCGTGCGTAACTCGTGCGAGACGTTCGAAACAAAGTCTGACTTCAACCGTGCCAGCGCGACTTGCTTATTGACACTTCGGTAAGTCAACACGAGGCCACCGATCATCAGGACTGATAACACTCCCAGGATCAAGAAGCTCTGCCACACCCAACGGTCGCTGATTGCCCGCGCCGTTGTACCCTGGAACTTGATACCTATCGAGAGGCCACTGAAGGGGTTGCCGAGATTCTGCGAAATCTCCGGCTTGCCCGTGCCCCAACCAGGCGACTGTACCAGTGGCCGATCATATTCTGCTTTCAACGCGTCTGCCGGATAGACCATCATCGCAAGGGGTTTATCCTGGTGTTCAACTAGTTCCGGGGCAGTCCACTCACGAAACATCGGCGATGCGTGTTGTTCTTGATCCTCAGCAAACTTTTGCGAGGTCAACTCATCCAGCAATTGCGGAAAAAACGTTTGCTTCA
>JBKPJS010000601.1:0-2317 GCA_046730815.1 Acidobacteriota bacterium | reverse complement strand
CCCGGCAGCCGGTCAGAAACCAGCATCCGTTTCAGCACTGTCTTTACTCGTGTGTGGCCGGTAAGCTGATCAAACATGATTCATTCCGATTTCGAATTGCCAGTTGCCAATTTCAATCAGCAATTGCCAGTTCTTAAAAATCGGCAATTGGCAATTGGCAATCGGCAATTGCGATGTGACCCCTACTCTGTAAATACGGAACGATAATCTCTTTGACTCTCTCCTGTGTGCGCTCGACTGGTCCACTCGTGTCAATAAGTTTCACTCGTTCCGGCTCGGCCAAAGCAATCTGCAAATATGCGTCGCGCACGCGAGTGTGAAAATCAGCGTGCTCAATATCCAGACGATCGCGCGTCGAAGTCTTGTTATTCGATCGTCGGGTGGTGCGACTACTTGATTCGTCAATCGAAACGTCAAAAAGCAACGTCAGGTCAGGCTTCAGTCCTTCGGTTGCCAGTTGCACGATCTGCGCGATCAGTTCGGGCGAAAAGCCGCGTCCGGCGCCTTGATAAGCCACTGTCGCGTCGGCGTAGCGATCCGAAATCACGACCCGTCCAGCCTCCAATGCAGGACGAAGCATTCGACGTACGTGCTGCGCTCGATCGGCGGCAAAGACGAGTAGTTCGGTGAGTGGATCGACTTCTTCCATGGCGTCGAGCAATGCCGCTCGTAAGCGCAGACCGAGTGCTGTGCCGCCGGGCTCGCGCGTCAGCAGCGCGTCACAACCATTCGCGCGCAGGAAATTGCCCAGCAATTTCAGTTGAGTCGACTTCCCACTGCCGTCGATACCCTCGAAGGTAATGAACGTTCCCAACATGGATCCTCCAAGCCGCAAAGAAGCACAAAAAGCACATAGAATCAATCAGGACCATTGTGCCTTATGTGCTTCTTTGTGGTTGCTCGCGAGAGTGTAAACGAATGTCACGCCTCAGGCGAGTTGACATCGTGGCGAACGTCTCGTGGGTTGGCTTCTGCCGTGGCTTGCGAATGGAGTTCGCCGGACGCTCGTCTCGTTTGTGAGATGGTCGAGATAGCGTGCTTGAAAATCAGTTGTTCCTGAGACCCGGATTCGAGTAGGACCGAAAACTTATCAAAACTTCTGATCCGGCCCGTTAGCTTGGCGCCATTCAAGAGGTACACGATCACCGGCGTCTTTTCACGGCGCACCGTGTTGAGGAACGCGTCCTGAATATTTTGTGGTGCCTGTTTACCGTCCGACATGCTCGAAACCTGGGGGGTGGAAATTGTAAATCGCGCGGTTGCAAGGAGATTACAACACGGATCTTTGCCTGACAAGAGATAGCGGGAGATGTGAGAGAAAGATGATTATTTGGACCGCGGACCAGCGGCGACAGAATCGAGAATTGATCGCAAAATGGCGTTTTCCTCACCAAAACCGTGAAACCACTCGACACCCGCTTCATGGCGAAACCATGTCAATTGGCGTTTGGCGTAGTGACGCACGTCCAGTTTGGTCTGTTCGATGGCGCTTTCGAGGTCGCGCAGACCCTGAAGATATTCGACTACGCGCCGGTAACCGTGCGCTCCGAGCGCGTTTGATGCCGGCGAAAATCCGCGGTCCAGCAAACGCTGAACTTCCTCAATTAATCCAGCTTTAAAATGCGCTTCGGTACGTTCGTTGATCCTTTTGTAGAGTTCGGCGCGCGGTGGATTCAGGGCGAGAATGCGTAAACGACGAGAGCTTTCATGCGGTTCTGGTCTATGCGGCTTTTGGTCCACGATGGATTGACCTGTTTGTAAGTAGACTTCGATCGCTCTTTGCACGCGGGGCCAGTCGCGCGGGTAGAACTGCTGCGCCGCATCAGGATCCATCCGGTTCAAGAGTCGATGCAGGTGTTCGACGCCATGCTTCTCGCGAATTTGGTTGAGACGGCGACGAAGTGAATCGTCGGTTTGCGGACTTACAAAGAAAGGTTGGCGTAGCGCGCGCAAATAGAAACCGGTGCCGCCCACGAGCAGCGGAATGCGACCGCGACTCTCGATCTCTTCGATCTTCGTCGCTGCTTCGCGTGCCCATTCACCGGCTGTGTAGTTGACGTCAGGAGAAACAAAATCGATCAGGTGATGCGGGACACCTTTGCGCTCTTGGAGGGGCACCTTGGCAGTTGCGATTTGGATCTCTTTGTAAACCTGGACCGAATCACAGTTGATAATTTCGCCGTTGATTTGGAGGGCGACTTCAATTCCGAGGGTGCTTTTGCCGGATGCGGTGGGACCTACAATCGCGAGCATATGATGATCCAGATAAGGACAAGCACCTGTCTCTTATACACATCTGACGCTGCCGACGACACTC
>JBKPJS010000600.1:0-8067 GCA_046730815.1 Acidobacteriota bacterium | reverse complement strand
TGATGATCTTTTTCATGCTAAGCACTGCGTTGCGTTCTGCCGGCGATGCTCGCACGCCAATGATCCTCGGCATTACGATGACGGTGCTCAACCTCGTGCTCAACGTGATACTCATTCGCGGACTCGGTCCGATCCCGGCTTTCGGCACCAAGGGCTCGGCGATGGGGACGTGCATCTCATCGGGACTTGTCGCGGTTTACTCGTTGTCGAAACTTTGGAGTGGCGCGTGGGTGATATCGATCCCGCGAGGCGGCTTTGGTCCGAACTGGTCCATCGTTAAATCGATCTTCAAGTTTGGCCTGCCGACCGGCATTCAGGGAATTGCGATGAACATCGGCGGCGTGTTCATGCTCGCGTTCATCGGTTCACTCGCGCAGAGTGCCGCAGCACAGGCGGCGTTCGCTGTCTCGTACACAGAGCTCTTCTCGCTGATCACCTGGACGTCGGTTGGATTGATGGGCGCGGCTGCTGCCGTGGCTGGTCAGAACCTTGGCGCGGGCCAACCCGATCGCGCAGATGCCGCGGTGCACGTTGCGGCGCGCTTCGGATTCGCAGGCGCTGCGTTTGTCGGGATCTTCTTTCTCTTCTTTCCACGACAACTGCTCGCCATCTTTGGAATGCACGATCCGGCAGTTGTGGAGATTGGAGTTCAGCTACTACGGGTACTGAGTGTTTCCGGCCTACTGATCGCAGTCGCCTTAACTTACACCGGCGGATTGCAGGGCACGGGAGACACGAGGAGCCCGCTGTACATTTCGATCATCTCGCAAATGATTGTGCCGCTAGGGACGTGTTTCGTGATCCAGCAGACAGGCACACTCGATCCGATCGATATTTGGCTGGCGATCCTCGCCGGGCACGCGACGCGTTGTGTGTTGAGCGTGATTCGATTCAGGCAAGGAAAGTGGCGGACGATCGCCGTCGAATAAAACCATCCACAGATTACACAGAAACTTTCTGTGCAATCTGTGGATGGTTCTTATTTCTTCCCACTAAGGCTCTTCTTCAAGACCTGGACCAGATCGATTACTTTGCCGTCAGTCGCCGCTTCCTCTTCAACCTTCACCACGTTTGCGCGTTTCGCCTGTTTCTTCTTCACTAGCTTCAGAAGCGACTCAGTCTGCTTGTCCGCTACCTTGGTTGGTGAAAACTGTTTCTTGGACTTGCTGGCGATCATCTTCTCGAATTTGTTCACAGTCGCCTTCGGAGGCGCTGTCTTTTTCGGCAGACCAATATCTGACGGCGAGCGCAGTTCGTCGGCAAAACGCATCGTCTCTGCTCTTAGAATTCCCTTGTCCGAGAAGATCGCAACCAGATACTCCTTGCCGCGCATCACGAAAGTAGCAATGCCGGCCAGCCCGCTCTGGTCCATAGTTTCCGCCAGCAGCTTGTAAGCTTTTTGTGAACCCGCAGCCGGCGTCAGGAAATAGCCTCGCTCGAAATAGATCGGCGGAATAGATTCAGCGGGTACGAACTGCTTGAGATCGATATCGCGTGTCTTCTCCGGCGCCAGCCGGTCCAACTCTTCGTCAGTCACGATCACGTATTTCTCTTTCGCGACTTCGTATCCGCGCACCACCTCATCCGCATCGAGATCCTTGCCCGTCTTCTCAGCGTAGTACTTGCGCGCGAGCGGCTGACCATCCGGTCCAAGCATTCGCAGCGACGCACGAGTGCCCTTCGTCGCCGGAAACAAGCTCACCGGCACACTCACGAGTCCGAACGTCAAGGTCCCTGACCAAAATGGTCGAACGCCTGCGTCCTTCTCTTCCGCCTCTGCTCTTTTTCGTGACGTTCTAGGCAGCGCGCTTATCCTTCTTTCTCAACGACTCGATGCTCTTTGCAAGTACGCTGTCGAGTGCCGCGGTCTGTCGTTTCGGTTTAACTGCTCGCAACTTCGGCGCGCGACCCTTGGCTTTCTTTTCGATGAACTCCATCACGCGCTCTCGATACTCATCTTTGTATTCCTTTGGCTCAAACTCTCCCTCCAACATCTCGACGAGTTGCTTCGCCATCGCCAACTCCTTTTGCGTTGGCGCAGCGCCGGTAGGCTTCGTGAGATCGTCGGCCAGGATGACTTCGTTCGCATCGCGCAGGGTAAACAGATAGAGGTAGTCGTCAACTGCACGAAGAGCACCGGCGTAATCCTTGTTGCGCATGACCCAGTGAGCGATTCCTTCGCTCTCCTTATTTTGCAATGCTTCAACCAGTGCGAAGTATTCTTTGCTGTCGCCGTCTGGACCAGCGTAGTAAGGCCGCTCGTACCATTGCTGGCTAATCTTGGCTTGCGGAACAAACTCCACGATCTCGATATCGCGTGATGGCGGCGGTTGCAGCTTCTCGAGATCTTCCGCCGTGAGAATCACGTATCTTCCCGGTTCAATCTCGTAACCTTTTTGAATCTCTTCGGTGGGAACTTCGTCGCCGGAGTCAGGATCGATCATGTGCTGCTTCACGCGTTTCTTGGCGCGATCGTCAAGCACGTGGAATCGCACGGTGCGATCTTCAACCGCCGAATACAGTTTCACAGGCACCTTGGTCGTGCCCAGTTTCAAATTGCCTTTCCAAATAGCACGCGCGGCCATAATTCCTCTGTTCTTACTAATCGCAGCAACCCGAGCAACGCGCCTCGCTCACCTCGGAAATCTGTACGCATAGTGGACAGATGTTGCTGTCGCAATCGAGACAGTAAAAGCCCGTTTGATATGCGTACGATTGGTGGCACGTCGAGCAGACTTCTGTGCCGCCTTCGAACCACCACCATTGCGTCGCTCCGCCAGGTGTGGGTCGCGTTGCGCGTTTGACCTCGTTAACTCGTTTACTCGACTTCGATTCCACGGTGTATGGCGATTCCTCTGGCTTTCATAATCACGTCGTCGTCAATAGTCTCGGCGCCACTAATCATTGCCTCGGCCTGCTCGATCGTCCTTCCGAGCGCGACCGCCAGTTTTTCGTTGTCGCCGTCAAAGCCTTGATCGCGTAACCTCGTCAATATGCTTTTGGCTTCTTCCTGGTCCGTCCCTTTGTCGTCAACTTCTTGATCGAGCATCACATAGACTCCTGTCCTCTGTTCTGTTCCAGATCACAAACTCACTTATGCCAGGCTAGTCGCAACTGCGGTGCCAGACAGATCGCCACAAGGAGGCACAAAAAGCACAAATGTTAATCAGCGACGGTGCTCAATAAACTCTTGCTTTTGCTTCTTCGCGACGGTGGCAGACAGATCGCCACAAGAAGGCACAAAATGCACAAATGCTAATCAGCGACGGCGCTCAATTAAACTCTTGTGCTTTTGTGCTTCTTTGTGGCTCTATTTCCACTCACCTTGCAACGTGAACGCGGCCCAATTGTGAGGCGCCTGCCATCGTTTGTCGTTCTGCATCGAAATTTGCGCGGCTCTCAGCGCGGCGGCGGGACGAAGCTTTTGTCCAAGCATCCCCTGGTAGAAACGCTTCATAAACTCGGCTGAGGCCCGATCGTCGATTTGCCAGAGACTCGCGACGATGCGGGGCGCGCCCGCGTACATGAACCCGCGCGTTAGTCCGACAAGACCTTCTCCCCTGATCTCTTTGCCGAGTGCGGTCTGGCAAGCGCTCAACACCACGAGCTCAGCCGACAATTTCAAGTTATAGAGATCGTAGAGTCGCAGAAATCCGTTTTGTTGGCGGCCGTTCTCATCAACCAGCGACAGAACAATTCCCGACAACTCCGGATGCTGGTTGTTAATCAAGCCATGCGTAGCAAAGTGGACGATGCGATATTGGGCCAGCTCACCACTAGTAGCGAGCGTGCGATTGGCTTGGAAGTCAATTGCCTCCAGTTTCGACTGATCATGCGCAAGGCGAGCGATCTCGTCGGCCTCCTGACGACTGAAGCGCAACCTTCGCAGGTCGCCCAAACCAACTTCAGAAGCCGACCTTACAGCATCTGTCTTGTCATCGGCGTGTGCGCGCCGTGCGAGCGCGACTCGCGGATCGTTAGTTGAAAAAACCGGATCCGCGAACACGGCGAGAGTTTTCGTGGCCGGCTTGCGGTTAGCACTTTCCTGTCTCAACAAAGCGACGACTGAAGCCGACGGCGCCGTAACAATCTCATGGTCAACAATCAAAGGGTTCGAATTCTTTGGATCCGGCAGCCCAGCAAACGGAACAAACTGCAACACCCCATCACTCACGATCAGCAGTCGCTTGTTTTTTAGTTCAGCCGCCGCTGGTCCTAACAACATCTGACTGAGATTTGCGGCCGCTTTTGCATACTCGGCATCCGCGAGTTCCAATCTTTGACGCCTCTGTTCGAGCGTCTCGTTCGCAACGTTTTGATTACACGCGATCAGCAGTTCGTAAACACGACGTGCCAAAGGTTCGATGACGGCGCGTTTTGGCAGCTCGTACGACTTGATCGAGTCAGGAGTGACTGCCCAAAGAAAACTCTGCTCCTCGCCGAGCGAGTAATCGAGCAGCAACGTATCCCCGTCGAGAACTCGTTGTTGCGTCTCTTCGAGTTTGAGTGGCGCGGGTTGAATCAGTGCTGCATACTGCGGACTCGTCGCGCGAATCTGCGCTTCCACCTGCTCGTATTCGATGGTGAGTGCCGCGATCTCGGTGCGCGCCGTCGTCGCTTGCTCTTCGGTATATTTTCCGCTGAGCAGACGCACCTGGCTTTCGGCCTTGGCGGTAATCAACTGGCGCAAACTACTCTCGCGCGCACGCAATGCAGGATCGACGCCGTGACGAATTTCGGCACTCGCCTCTCTTAGCAATTCCAGCAACGAGCGCGCACGTCCTGTTTCACTCGCGTTAAAAGCTACACGATCCAATTGTTGCGAAGGATCCTGTTTGTGCAAGCGCATCAGCAAGTCAACATAGAACTCTCGAAACTGTTGCACTGATCCGAAGAAAGAAGCACGCAGTTGTTGGCTTGAAATATTGGTTCGCAAACCCTCGACCATCCCTAACGCTTCTTCGGCGCGTTTTCGTGCCTCGTTGAGATTGCCGCGATCACGTTCTACACGGGCGATTTGAAACAGTGCCAGCAGAATGCCTCTTCGATCGTTGATACTTTGCCGAATCTTCAGGGTCTCATTGAGGTAGTCGAGCGCTTTCTCGTTTTGGCCCATATTGTGATAGAGGAGGCCGAGGTGAACCAAAACCCAGGCGGTATAAAAGTGATCGGTGCCTTGTCGCATGAGAACGAGCGACTGGTTATAGAAGTCGAGTGCTTTCGCTTTGTCTCCGAGGTGCTCGTAACAATCGCCGATGTTGTTTAGGGTAATGGCCAGGCCGAGGATATCTCGTGAGGCGCGCCGCATTTCCATCACTCGCAGGTGTATGTCCAGCGCACGCTGATACTGTCCGAGCTTCGCGTAAGTCGATGCGAGATTGCTGATCAGCACGGGGTCAATATCCCCAATTTTTCGATATATCTCCGCAGCTTGATCGTGCATCTCCAGACGCTTTTGCAGGTCGTCCAACTCCCCGTATACCCAACCGGTGTTATTGAGCTCGGTCGCTTCGAGTCTCGGAAGCTTCAATTCTTTGTAGAGAGCAGCGGCCCTGGTATGCGTATCGATCGCCTTCTGAAACAGACCGATGTCGCCATAGATAATTCCCACGTCGTGAAGCGTGTACGCTTCCATTAGCTTGTCGTTGAGGTTGTGCCAGATCGGGAGTACGGCCTCAAATTTATCAACAGCTTGTTGAAATGATTCTCGCGTCTTCTGACTTTTTAAAGCCTTTGCGTCGGTAAAGAGTTTTTGCGCAGCGATGCGGCTGCGATCCGCCTCGATTGGCACGCGCAACTCTTCCAGCTTCACTTCATAGCGAGCGGTCTTCGTTGACATTGACTGCACTTCAATTCGATACATGCCCGCAGTTTCAGCCACCAGAAAAAATGGCTCGGGGCCGTAGTTGGCGTTTGGACAGTCGACTTGCACGAGTTTGGTTCCATCGGGTGAAAAGATGGAGGTCACGACATCAACACCACGCTGATCCACCACGACATGTGCGTATTGATTGGCGTTGAGATTAAGTATGTATGAGTGCGTTTCACCCGCGGCAAGCGAACGTTCAAGTGGTTTACCCAGCTCGAGTGAGATCGGCGCAGCCAGGACTGTAAGCAAAGAGCCTGTAAGAAAAGAGAAAGACAGAAAAGCGATGATGGAAAACGACTTGCGTACGAGGTGAAGAGGTGGCGGGAACATTATGACCTCCAGTGGGTGAATTGGATCTATTCGTAACGCGTATTTCATTCTCAAAAAGGACACTCATAGTGTAAGATTCACGCCACAAATCCTCCCCGCCCTGGATACATCGACTCCCTGCACCAGAACAATTTGAGCTAGAAAGTGCGCGGTTCGCCCCGTCTTTGTCGCTCGATGCGTTTTGCCCACCGAGCCATTGCCGTCCGCTCCTCATCAGTATGGACAAAGCAAGGCGAGGTCGCCCTCAAGGACAATCGACAACACCGCTCGGTAACTTGATAGTGACCGCCATGAGGCTTCTTGGCCTTAATTACAAACACATCGTCTCTGAAAGTGGGCGACTCGCGAGACTGAGTAACAATCCTGATATGCGTATCGGAAAGTCGACGATTGGAGACATCATCAACGGAAGTATTCGCCAGCCGGGAACGGCGAAACTCGATAGCCTGCAACTGATTCTGAACTTGTCGCGCGCTGAGATAGATGTGGCGCTTGGGCTTCAACGTGATGGGCATTTCGCTGAGCGATTGGAAATGCCTCGCGCACGCACTCACGAGTTACCGCGGGACGTGGTGACGCGGCGGCGAAAGATGAAGATGCCGTTCCCGCGCGAGAAGGCGAACTTTGAGGAAACGCAGTTTTTTGACGAGTCAGTTCGGCAGTGGGCCAACATTGAAGTTGAATATCTCGCTTCATTTTATCCTCCTCACGTCTGTTATGTTGTGGTTGGGGAGGAAGATCCCAATGCCTCGCCATTAACTCCGGCAGGCAGCCGGTTGTTGGTAAATAAACTTTTCAACGAGGTGCATCCGGCGAACAACCTAAATTTTCACCAACGCGAACTGTTTTACGTGCGGACTCCGCATGGTTTCACCTGTGTGTACGCGGAGATTATTCAGGGAGATAAGATCGTGTTGATACCACATCCGGAATCCGGGAATGTTCGCGAAGAGTTTAATCGTGACGAGGTGACGATTATCGGTCAAGTTGTGGGCGTTCTTTATCCAAGATGAGCGACAAAGGCAAAAGCACAGAAAGAGAGTCTCACTTAATATTTTTTATGTGCTTTTTTGTGCTTCTTTGTGGCTAAACCAAAACTTTGAGGCTGCGAGCGCGTTCGAGAGCTTGCGTGCGGCTGTGTACGTCGAGCTTCTGGTAGATGTTGCTCATGTGGCGTTTGACGGTGCCGGCGGAAAGGAAAAGTTTATCGGCGATCTCCTGGTTCGAAAGCCCGCGTCCAACGTGCTGCAGTACCTCTAACTCGCGCTCACTCAACGGATCTTCCACATACCACCACGGCAGTGCTTCACTTTCAGTTGCAGTGACACGTGCCGTCGGCACGGGCGCACCTGGACCAAACGCATCCTTCAGCTTAACCACGTAGCGTAGCAACTCCGGCTTCTCCGACTCCCAACGCTTTCCTTTCTTTTTCAGCAGTTCGAGCAACAACGTCGAAACCGGCTCACCTTCGTCAAGAAAGGTGCGAACGAAAGCTTCCGGCTGGGCCAACACCAGCGCTTTTTCAAGTGCTTTAATTGCTTCAGCCTCATTAGAAACGGACTGATGGGCAATCGCTTGCAGGAGCAGGATCTCGATCGCCGTACGCTGCCGGATTGCCTTTTGCGTTGCGACTAGCAAACGACCCAAAAGAGGCAGTGCCTGTTTGGCTTTCCCCGTTCGGATTAGCCAGCGAGCAAAGACAAGGTGAGAAAATTCCTTCGGGTAAGCCGCTTCATCTTCCGCACTGAGTCCGGATGTTTCGGCCCAGAGGTTTACCGCTGACATTTCACCGCCGCGGTGAAACACCATAAATGCCTTCAAAGCTTCCAACTCCTTCTCAACCGCTTCGTTCCCGTACAGTCTAACGC
>JBKPJS010000599.1:0-3743 GCA_046730815.1 Acidobacteriota bacterium | reverse complement strand
TTATTAGCCAGTATAGACTCTTGTGCAGAATCCCTAAGACCGAAAACCGCAATCAAGGGCAGTTTGCTCCACTGCCGGTGACACGTTTGACAAAGCCTGAACTTACTTCACAAAAACAATTAGCACGCACCAAATTGATGTCCATCATCTTTGCGGTGCTCGCGTTTGTCATTGGCGGCGCCGCCTTACTCGGCTGGATTTTAAACATTGAAGTCCTCAAGCGGATCCATACGTCCTTAGTGAATATGAAGGCAAACACCGCGGTTTGCCTCATGCTCAGCTCCGCTTCTTTACTGTTACTGCAAAATCGACCTGTTTCGAACAGGCGACGTATTCTGGCCCAACTCTGTGCTGGAATCGTCGCTGTCATTGGGTTAATCACGCTGAGCGAACATATTTTTAGTTGGAACACCGGGCTCGATCAGTTGCTTTTTCACGAGTCACTGAAGGAAGCCGGCCAGTCGTTTCCCGGTCGCATGGGCGTCGCAGCGTCGCTCGACTTTTTCTTTCTCGGCATCGCCCTCTCTTTTCTCGACACGCGTTCATCCCGATGGTTTCGCGTGTCGAACATCTCTGTGATGACAGTGGTGGGAGTCACGCTTCTGGTCTTTCTTTACTACTTTTACGGTATCGAGCAAGTCGAGCCAATCGGAATCTATTTCACTATCGCGCTCCATACCGTCGTCGCGTTCCTCAGTCTTTGCACGGCGATTCTCCTGGCCAGACCTGAGCGCGGCATGGTTGCGACTCTAATGGGAAATACTCCGGGCGCCGTGGTTGCCCGGCGCATGTGGCCCGCTTTGTTGCTTGTAATTCTTTTGGGGTGGCTCAGAACTATTGCTCGCAATACCGGAGTGTTAAGTGCGGGTTTTGCCACCGCGGCTTTCGTGCTGTCGATTCTTTTGCTCCTTATTTTTCTGATCTGGTGGACCGCGACATCTCTCAATCGTACAGATAGAGAACGGCACGTTGCTAATTTAGCGTTGCGAGACAGCGAAGCTCGTTTGACTGTGCTTGTTCAAGTCAGTGACCTCATACGCACACTTAATGATCCCTACGACTTATCTTACGCCGTCGTTAGAACAGTCGGCGCCCACCTCAACGCGCGCCGTTGTTTATTCGATGAGATCGATGTTGCTCGCGATCTCGCGATTGTTCACCATGACTATTGCGATGGCGCCGAGTCGATTGCCGGTGACCATCGCATTTCCGATTACAGCAGCGTAACTTCCGATGAAATGAAAGCCGGGAAGATTGTGGTCAATTATGATTCCAAGACCGATCCACGCACAGCTGCCGACTATCAGCGGAGTTATGAGGTAACCGGCGAGCGCGCGTACATCGCTGTTCCGTTAATGCGCGAGGGGCGCTGGGTAGCTTCGCTTTGGGTCAGCGACGACCAGCCGCGTCAATGGACGAATGAAGAAGTTTCACTGCTGAAGATGGTTGCCGAGCGGACCTGGACTGCCATTGAAAAACTCAGGGCCGAAGCAGAGCGCGAGCGCTTGTTGCGAAGCGAACAGGAAGCGCGCGACGCCGCCGAAAAGGCTAATCAACTCAAAGACGAATTTCTCGCTACGTTATCGCACGAGCTGCGCAATCCCCTGAACGTCATCCTCGGATACTCGGAGCTGTTGCTGCGGATGCCGGAGATCGAACAGTCTTCGCGCCTGGTACGAATGGGAGAGGCGCTGAAACGAAACGCGCAGTCGCAGTCGCAGTTGATTAACGACCTGCTCGATCTCTCGCGACTACAGCGCGGCAAGATCACTCTAAACCAGGAAACAGTTTCGCTGGCCGCAATCATTGATAGTGCAGTGGAGACTGTTCGCGCCGATGCATCGGCCAAAGACATCGACATTCGTGTGAGTGCAAGCGATCAGCTTTTGCTGGTTGACGGCGATCGGCTGAGATTGCAGCAGATAGCCTGGAACTTGCTGAACAACGCCGTGAAGTTTACTCCCGCGGGCGGCAGTATCGAGATTAGTTTGCTCGGGGAGGGTGAAAGTGCCGTGCTGACGGTTGAGGACACAGGGCAGGGAATTGATCCGGGATTCCTGCCGCACGTCTTTGAAATGTTTCGCCAGGCAGACAGCAGTCGCATTCGCAAGCACGGCGGAATGGGCATCGGTCTTGCTCTCGTACAGCAGTTGGTCCAACTTCATAATGGCACAGTTTCCGCTGAATCGGAAGGCACGGGTAAAGGTTCGCGCTTCACTGTGCGACTACCAATCACACGCGAAGCGCGCCGTCCGTCGCCTTCGCTTGGTTCGTCACCCGTTGAGTTAGGCGTGCTGGCGGAGACGGATTTTTTAGTCGTGGACGATTCTGAAGACACGATCAAAATGCTCGAGCAGTTGCTCAAAACGGGCGGAGCGAGCGTCACGACGGCAACTAATGGCGCAGATGCGCTGCGCCTCGCGAGCGAAAGAGAGTTTGACGTGATCCTCTCGGACATCTCAATGCCTGGGATGGATGGATTTGAGTTTTTGCGGCGGCTGCGGCAAATCAGCGGGCGACAAGATGTTCCCGTAGTGGCGATCACCGGCTTCGGTCGCAGCGACGACATTGAACGCGCACGCAGGGCCGGCTTCTATTCCCACCTCACCAAGCCGCTCAATTTGCGAGCGTTGGCGGAGGTTCTTGCGCAACTAAGAAACGGTTCAAACACACAGGAAGCGAATCTGGATCAGGACATGAGCGCCGGGCCAGTGTGTTGACGCTCCCTCAAGTCATGGTGGCCACTTGGACACAGTCACTACCGCGCTACGGTTACCGACTGTATCCAACAGTGATTTCGAACTTTGAGGCTGTTTGAAAAAAAATAAAGGGCCGCTCGAAATGAGCGGCCTCGTGTAAATACCTTGGGATGGAGTTAGCGATTGGTAGTTGCTGAAACGGCGATGTTGCTTTGTTTCGCCTGAAACTGTTGCCAGTAGTCCTGAACGAAATCCCTCTGCTTTCCATGACCATAGCCGGAGTTGAACTCGTATTGATCCATTTCGGCCAAAGCCTGTTCGAGATTCCAATGATCGTGATTGAAGCGATACACCGCGCCTACCACTCCCGTGCGATGACGTCCACCTGCGCAATGCACGAAAAACTTACCGGTTGATGGATCGTCAACGACCTTCAGAAACTCATTAATCTGTTCCATACTCGGATAGCTCTTATCCACCATGGGAATGTTGATGTAGCGCAGCCCCGCGGCTTCGACGGCGGGTTGCTCGTAATCCCTGGAGTTGTCGGTTAGATCGATAATGGTTTTCACGCCGAGGTCAGCAAGCGCTTTGTAGTCGTTCTCGTCAGGCCGTGACCCACGATAAAAGCGATCATCCATCTGGCCAAAGTTCTTGATTTTAACGTTTGGAAATTGACTATTTTTCTTGGCGGAGGCAAGTCCGGCAAATGCAAAAATAACGGCGAGTGTTGCGACGAGAGCAGGGGAAGACTTTCTAAATTTCATCTAACAAACTCCTTGTAAATGACTTACCAGTAGATAACTTATCAGGTATCGATAGTACCAAAAAACCGAAGAATAAGATTCACATTTTATTCACGCAGTTGCACAAAATTTCCGGCACCATTTCCGTCACCAGGCCCCCATTTGGTGACCCGGATCTAGGTCTTCAACGGCAATTCAACCACAAACCTGCTACCTCGGCCGGGAGCACTTTTCACTTCGATTTTTCCTCCATGAACTTCAACGATCCACCGCACGATTGAGAGCCCCAACCCCGCCC